>RFTU01000140.1 GCA_009923315.1 Betaproteobacteria bacterium | reverse complement strand
GCCACCGGACAGACCCTGACGGTGGTGGAGACGGGCGACCAAACCTTCATCGGTCGGATTCTCGGGTCAGGGGCGCTGGCCAAAAGCGGCGCCGGTACCCTGACTTTGCAAAACAGTGCCAATAGCTTTACCGGGGGCGTCACGGTGCATGGCGGGACATTCCGGACCCTCGGCAACAGCGCCGGGAGCAATATCGTGGTCAACAGCGGGGCCACTTTGGCGATGGCGGGAACGGACACTTGGGGGGCAGCCCCCGTCACCAGCACCCCTCGGGTGACGATCAACTCCGGGGGAACCATGACGTCGGATGGCCAGTTCAACAGCTTGCGCGATCTCACCCTCAACGGCGGGACGGTGAAACTGAATGGTGGCCTCTCCAATTGCGGTGCTTTTGCCTGGGGTGGCACGGTGACCGCCTCCGGAGCCCTGACGAGCACGGTGACCGCCACCACCGGGACAAACAACTATCTCCGGCTGGGCCGCCAGGGGACCGCGGAATCCACCACTTTTCACGTGGGGCTTGCGTCTGGCCGGTTGGAGGTGGGGGCCGGCCTGATGAACAACTTCGGCGCAACGAGCGGGCTGAACAAGACGGGGGATGGTTCCCTGGTCCTGACGGGAACGAACGGGTTCACGGGCACCACGACGGTCAGCGGGGGTTCGCTGGTGGTCTCCCAAGCGGCCTGGACGGCCACGATTCTACCCAACTCCATCACGGCCCAGTTCAGCGCCACGCCTGCCACCGGAGTTTACGAGATTCTGCCCGGGCCTTTGGCTTCCCCCTCGCTGGCAGCCCAAAGCGTGACCGGTTTGGGAAGTGGACAGACCGGCACCCTGACCAATTCCCCCAACCTGCGACTGGTCGTGTCGCCCAGCCTCCCCGCCAATGCCAAGCCCATGGTCAACCCCGGGCAGACATTCCAGATTGCGGAAACCAGTGCCGCGGGAACCCGGGTGGGGACAATTTTGGCCACCGACTCCGATTCGGCCGCCATCTCCCTGGGGGGATGGACGATCATTTCAGGGAACACGGGCAACATGTTCGGCCTGAATTGGTCCACCGGAGAACTGACGGTGCAGGGTGCCCTCGATTACGAGGCGCGCTCCACTTACACCTTGGCGGTGTCGGTTTCCGACGGTCGGGCGACCAGTGATGCGGTCAACGTCACCGTGGAGGTGGACAACGTGGCCGAATTTGCCGACGGGTTTGGATCCTCGGCCGTGGCAACGGAACTCCATGCGGCGGGGATCCCCAATCTCGCGGCTTACGCCCTGGGAGCCATGAATGCCAATTCAGCGGTGACCCTGCCGGTGCAGGCGATGAACACCAGCAACTCGGCCACCTACCTCACTTTGACGGCGCTGGTGCGCACGAATGATCCGCGGGGCCAGCTCCGGGGAAATGCCACGACCAATCTCAACCAGTGGCCGTCCAATCCCTCGATTGCGGGGGTCCCGACCGCCGATCAAACCGGGGCGGCGCCGGGAACCACCCAGCGCCAGTTGTTCCGTGTGGAGTGCGGCGCCGACACCAAAAAGTTCCTGCGTCTCGAGACCGGGATCGCCATGGCGCAAAGCAGTCCGTTGCCGGACCCTCCCTCGATCCAGGCGCAGATCGAGGCCGCCGTGGCCGCCGGCCAAGGCCAGGTGCGGATCCAACCGGGGGTCTACACGAACATCGTGCCCACAGGGATCAACCCCCACGTGCAATTGGCCGGAATCCGCGATCTCGACATTGATGCCACCGGGGTTGTTTTGGTGGGGACCCGTTTGTGCCGGGCGCTGGTGCTCCTGGATTGCACCAATGTCACCCTTCGTGGATTGACAATTGATTACGCGCCCCTGCCCATGACCCAGGGCACCATCGAGGGCTTTGGCCCCTCGCGTGAGTGGACGGACGTGCGCATCCATCCCGGCTATCCGTCCCCCGGGGCCCTGACCAACGGTTGGGGTTTCCTCTGGGCCTCGGATCCCCTGACGCGGCGCATCAAAGCCGGCATCGCCAACCTGCCCAACCTATCCACTGCGGACCTGGGCGGGGGGCTATGGCGGGTGACCCACGGAGCTTCATTCCCCGATTCCGCGACGGTCGGAGACCACCTGCGCATTCCCCAGCCCGTGATCGACAACACGGCCCTGGTCGTCGGCCGGTGTTCCAACCTCACCCTCTCTCATCTCACCCTCCATTCGTCCCCCTTCCACTTTGGCACCGTCTTTGGGTGGAATGACCGCCTCACCCTGCAATCCTGCCGGATCGTGCCCGGCCCCACTCCCGCCGGCGCCACGGAGCCCCGGCTCTTTTCCACCGTGGGGGACGGCTTTCATTTTCATAACACCACCGGGGGCCTGAGCCTCCTGGATTGCGAGACCGACTCCACCGGGGACGATGGCATTGCGGTGTATGACCTTCCGTTGCTGGTGGGTGCGGTCGCGGATGGAGGAAAAACGATCACTCTCTCCTTCGCCTTGGCCGGCGGGACGGATTCCCGTTGGGCCAAGCGGCCCGCCGCGGGCACACGATTCCGTTTTTATGTTGCCGCCACGGGCACCATCGAGGAGGGCCTGGTGACCAACCGCACGGCCAGCACCCTGACGTCCGCAGCCTGGCTGGCACTCCGGAACCAGCTCGTGGCTGGAACCACCTCCGCCAGCATGTTTAACGAGCCTTTTGTGGTTCAACTGCAGAATGCCGTGTCCGCCGCCCCGGGGGACGAGGCCCGGATGCTCGATGATCCGTTTGAAACGGTCATCCGCGGTTGCCGGGTGCGCAACTCCGGATCCCGCGGCATTGTTGCCAACACCTCGCGAGTCCGCGTCGAGAACAACCAGATTGAGGACACCCTTTTGCCCGCCGTCCACATCATGGCTGACACCAAGGAGGGGGGGGCGGGATTCCAGGATGATATCAGCATCCGCAGCAACTCGATCACGCGCGGCAACCTGAGCCGGTCCACCTCCTCCGATTACCTCGGTTCGATTAGTGTGGTGAACTGGGACACCAACCGACCGACTTTTGGGGGTCACCGGCGCATCACCATGGAAAACAACACCATCGCCGAAAGCTGGGGCGTGGATGTGCAGGTGCATACCGCCACCAACGTGATCCTGCGGGGAAACCGCTTCGTTGATTCCCACCGGCTGTCTGCCGGGAACGGCTCCCCACGGCCCGTGGACAACACCGCCGCCATTTTCCTGCAGGACGTGCGAACCGCCGTGGTCGAATCGAACCAGCTGGTCCGTCCCGGGCCCTATTTCGGCGCCCAACCGCTCAGCACTCAGGGCGTGACCGACCTGCAGGCCGGCCAGGCTTTCGTGCCCTGAAGGCTTTTTCAGTCGGGGTAGGGTAAAGATCTTGATGCCATATTGCTTTAGTTTAAATACCAATAATGGTTGCTAAAGAGGGCAGTGTTTCCTTTTGGAAATCTCCTTGTTCCAAGAGCTTGGTTCCCCCATGGCCGTGGCTCGAGTCTCGCCGGTCCGGTTTGGCGATTGGTACAGTGAGAAACTTTTGTCTGGCAGCTATCCTTGGGTTGGGGCTGTGGCGGGAGTCCGTGGCGGAAACCCTCGAGGT
>RFTU01000139.1 GCA_009923315.1 Betaproteobacteria bacterium | reverse complement strand
CCACGCCGCCCTGGCGGCGAGCGGCGGTTTCGTCCTTGGGCAGCAGGCTGCGCACGTACTCCACCTTCACCTGGGTGGGCGACACCGTGACGCGCGTGTAGCCGGTATTGGGGTGCTTTTCACCGGACTTGTAGGCCTCATCAAAGTAAAGCGCGTAGTTGGGGTCGGCCGGCTGCGACAGGGTCTGGTAGACCACGCCGTCCAACTGTTGGCGCACCCACACATGGTCGTGCCCCTGGAAGAAGATCTTGACCTTGTTCTGCACGAACAGTTGGTGGATGGGTGCGGACCAGGCGGGGCGTTGCGTCTTCATTTCATCAACGCCCTTGGCATTGCTGCCGCCCCATTCCCATTGGCTGGCCAACTCGATGCCGCCGCGCCCCGTTCCCATCACATGGTGGGCAAAGACGAACTTGTGGGAGGCTTTGCTGCTTTCCAGCGTGCGCTTGAGCCAGGCGTACTGGGCATCACCGTGCGTGACATCCCACATGTTGCTGTTGTCCTTCTTGCTGTTGCCGTAGATGTTGTCGACGGCCACGGGCGATGACCAATAGGGGTCGAGCACGACGAACAAGGCGTCGCCCCAGGTCCAGGCATAGTGGTTGCGCAGCAGGCCGATGAAGGGGACCTGCTCGGTGTTTCCGCTGTAGAAGTCATCCGGCCCGGGCTGCGAGTACAGACTGTTGCGCGCGTTCTGAGCCCACACCGCCACGTTGTCGGGCGTGCCGTCGAGGAGGTAGCGCGCGGCTTGCTCATGGTTGCCATTGACCAGGAAGAACGGCGTGCTGCGCGACAGACGGTTCAGCCACACGCGCTGCTGGGTGTAGCGCTCGGTCACCAGTGCGCGGGTGATCCGGGCTGGATCGATGGTGTCGACGCTGAAGTCGTCACCCATCATGATGTAGAAGTCCGGCGCGTCAGCCGCAACACTCTCCAAGGTGCGGGCATAGAGCTCGGCGGTGAATTGCTGAGGGCGCTCCGGGTGGGAATCACCCTGGATGGCGAAGGTGAAGGTAGAGCCCGCCGCGCGAGCCGTTTGAAACGGCTGCACGGGGCCTTGCCAGGCAGCGGTTTGGGCATCGGCCTCGTAGCTCAAACGGTAGTAGTGGCGTTGGCTGGGATTCAGGCCATTGAGCGTGAATTCCACCGGCGTGCCCGCCCGCAGGCTGGCGCGTTCGGTGGTGCGCATCAGCACGTCGGGGCTGCTGCCGTAGGCCACGGAGAGGGTGCCGGATTGGTCGGCACTGAACACATTGACCTTGATGCTGGTACCGGTAGGGCTGCCCAGCAGCACGCTGCCGTTGAAGATGACGGCGGGCAACGGGGTTGCGCTGCCTGCACCTGGTCCCGGGTTGGCGCCGCCGCTGCTGACCGGCGGCAAGGCGCTGCTGCTCCCACCCCCACCCCCGCATGCGGCCAGTAGGAGGCTGAAGAGGAGCCCAACGGTGGCCAGGCGAAGCGGGGTCATCAGAATCGCAGCGGTATGGGATCGTTGCCTTCGCGGATCCACTGTTGGCGCGGACGCAGCGCGGTCAGGGACAAGGGGCGCAGCGCGGCGGGCAGCTTCAGTTGAGCCTGAGAGACGGGCTCGCCGCCGATGCGGAATTCGGCCTGCGCCGTCAGCCATTCATGGTCGGTATGGCCACCCGTGAGCTGGGGCATCAATTGGCGTTGCAACAGAGCCTGTGCTTCGCGTGCACTGGGCCAGGACCAGCGAGTGGCCGCATGGCGTCGACCCTGTGTGAGCACGGCACTGCCCTCAGACCAAAGCCGCGTGGCTCTCTCCCAGCCTTGCGCGAAGCGCTCGGGCTCCATCGCCGACAGCAAGGCCAGGGCTTCGGCCGATGAGGACTCGGGCAGCAGCGTGCGTTGCAGGGCACCGGCGGCATCCATGCGAAGCGACAAGGTGAAGTGGCCGCCATCGCGTTGCACAAGCGTGGCGGAGGGCAGTGGACTGTCATGGGCGAGCGCGGTGTGGGGTAGCCCCTGCCAAAGGGCCATCACCAATGGCACGAGCGACATCAGCCTGGGTCCCAATCGCCAAGCGCCGTTTGGTGTGCCATCCCGGCGGGCCGCGACGGTCGGCCGGTTCGTGTCACCCATCCACTTCTTCATCATCGGCAGTAGGTGATGGGCGGTTGTGTCGTGGCGCCCGATTCACTCTTGAATTCAAAGGCCCAGCAAGCGCTTCGGCCGCGGTTGCTGGCCTGGCCCAAGGCCGCCTCGAGTTCGTCACCCTTGAGTGCACGCCACCGGATCTGGTACTGCCCCGGTGGATTGATGTAGCTGTCCTGCCCCGTCTCGTTGGTGGTGAAGGTGCGTGCACTGGTGAAGCGCAGCACCTGCTGGCCAGTGGCCGGATCGCTGCGCAAGGTCATGGCGCTGACGGCGAAGGGCTGCACCGGCGGCTGACGCATGGGGCTGAACTTGGCGGATTGGCCCGCCAGGTCCGGCCCCGGGACGCCTCGCATGCAGGACATCACATAGGGCGAGGCGTCGGTGACGTGGTATTTGTAGCCCTGTGGGCCGTTGCTCACGGGGTTGGTGTTGCCGCCGCACACACCGTCACGCGATGCCGGCTTGCCGTCGGCGTCGTTGTAGCCGTAGATCCCGAAGCCATCCAAGGCCCACCCCAGCGGATGGGTGTCCCAGTAGCTGGCGGCCTTGGTGGCCATCAGGCAAACGGGTGCCGCGTGGTAGTGATAGTCATCGGCGCGTCCAGCATGGCCGTTGCAAATGTCGAGTTCACCCAGTAGCTTGGTGTCGCCGTTCTGGCATCCGCCCTGTTTGCAAGGGTTGAAGATCGGCACGCCATTGACGGCCACGCCCACCGGTCCGTCGGTGACCGAGGTGGGCCCCTCGGCCAACTTTGGCGCCAGCGGGATGCGCCAGGCATTGGTGCCCAGGAAGCGCTGTGAGGTGGGAACCTGCAGATTGCTGGCGGTGATGCCGTCCATCATCGTGTGGGTGGGCAGGCCTTCGGAGGAGATGTAGGCGAACTGGGCATCGCAGCCGACCTGCGCGGTGCCGCCGCCACCCTGCACTGCATTCCGAACCAAGAGGCAGGCCGAGCTGGAGCCACTGGGCGTGGCGCTTCGCGTGTAGGACACATTCAGCGTGGCTTTGGCCAGGGTCAGCGGTGTCAGCAGGTTGGTGAGCGTGGCGCCATCGGGCTTGGCCGATACGGTCACGGGACCCGACAGGGCGTGCAGGGTGAAGGTGTAGACCTTGGCACCTCCGCCTTGGCTACACGGTGGCTGGTAGCCGGGTACAGGCCCGTCGCTGCCCACGCCGTAGTCGGCTACGCCGAAGGTGGCGGCCTCAAGCGCCTGCCGGTTGGCCGACAGGTTGTAGAGCAGCCAGTTGTACTTGGTGGTGCCATCGGCCGGGATGGTGCTCATCACCAGAGCGTAGGCCTTGGTGCCAGCGGGCGCGCCGCTCCAGGCCAGTGGGGGCGAGCCGGCATGGCCGTCGCAGCTGTGCTCGGTGGGCATCGAGCTGCCTTCGGTCATCACCGGGCTGGTGAGGGCGAAGGTGGAGGCGCCCGAGGAGCCTCCCCCGCTGCCCGTGGTGCTCCCCCCCGTGTTGCCACCGCTGACCG
>RFTU01000138.1 GCA_009923315.1 Betaproteobacteria bacterium | reverse complement strand
GCGAAGGCGGCAGTGGAAACCCCCGCCTGCGCCGCGGCGTCGGGTACGTTCAAGTCCTCGGCGAGATGGGCATGCACCCAACGCAGGAGCTGGTCCACACGCTGGCGGCGCACCGTCAGCGCCAAGCTGTCGACATTGGAGACGGCTGCCCGCGTCGACAGGTGGCGCAGTTCCGCAGTCCGCTGGGCGTGCCCCTGGGCCAAGATCGCCAAGACTTCGATGAGAACGGCGACTCGTCGAGGTGCATCGGCATCCGCCAAGCGCCTCATCACATGCTGTATGTGCGCACGCAGGTGTCCGTGCACAGCCAGGCCGTGAGCCGCGCGACTCATCAGAGGCACCAGGCCGCGAAGTTCAGGCAGTCCGGTGGACGCAGCCCAATCCGACGGGAACTGAAGAACCGTGGCCGCACACGCCCGGGGTGCGCCGCCCTGGCCGCTCACCCACGCATGCGCCACCTCGGGGCCCAGCAGCACCAGGTCGCCGTCGCCGAAGGGCTCCACATGGCCGCCCACCCAGCGCAGTCCGTGACCCCGCTCGATCCAGGTCAGCTCGGCGTGGCTGTGGCGGTGAAGGCTGCCCCGAAAGGCTGATTGCCGAAGTTGCACCCAGCGCATGGAGGCATCCGGGTGCTGGATTCGCTCACGTTCGATTTTCAAGGCTGAGCCCGTTCGTCAATCAGAGTTCCAAAACCGTCATTTTGTGTTGAATTTCAGGCTGAATTCTCGGGATCATGGCTACAAACTGATGGTTTTCGATCACCTTCACCCGAACATGAATGGCGATTGGTGGCGTGGCGCCACGCTCTACCAGATCTACCCGCGCAGCTTCTGCGATGCCAATGGCGACGGCATCGGAGACCTGGCCGGCATCACCGGCCGCTTGCCCTATGTGGCTTCCCTGGGCGTGGACGGCATCTGGCTGTCGCCCTTCTTTACGAGCCCGATGCGCGACTTTGGGTACGACGTGGCGGACCACCTGGGTGTTGACCCGCTATTCGGCAGCGGCGCCGACTTCGACGCCCTTCTGGCCGAAGCCCACCGGCTGGGCCTGAAGGTCATCATCGACCAAGTGTGGAGCCACACCGCAGCCGAGCACCCTTGGTTTCAGGAGAGCCGAGCGGGCCGCGACAACGCCAAGGCCGACTGGTACGTGTGGGCCGATGCCCGGCCCGATGGCAGCCCGCCCAACAACTGGCAAAGCTGGATGGGCGGCCCGGCCTGGCGATGGGAGCCGCGGCGGCGGCAATACCACCTGCACAACTTCCTGCCGCAGATGCCCGACCTGAACTTCCACTGCGCGGCCGTGCAGGACGCGGTGCTGGGCATCGCGCGACACTGGCTGGACCGCGGCGTCGATGGCTTTCGCCTCGACACCGCCAACCTGTACTTCCACAGCCGGGGCCTGCAGGACAACCCGCCACTGCCCGAGAGCCGGCGCGGCGATTCGCCGGTGCTGATGCAACAGCACCGACACAACGCCGACCAGCCCGAGGCACCGGCCTTCTTCGAGCGCTTGCGCAGCCTGATGGATCGTTACGGCCACGGCAGCACCGCGCGCATGGCCGTAGCCGAGATTGGTGGCGCCGAACCCCTGTCCACCATGGTGACCTACACCCAGGGCGGGTATCGGCTGCACACCGCGTACTCCTTCGCCTTCCTGGGTGAACGGCCTGGCGCCGCGCAGGTGCTGAGCCACCTGGCGCCATGGGCCGAAGGCGCCGGGCGCCAGGCCTGGCCGAGCTGGGCCTTCTCGAACCACGACGCCCCGCGCGTGGCCTCGCGTTGGGGGAGTGGTGCGGCCGGGGCATTCGCCTTCGGCGGCGGCGCCGAAGGCAGGCCTGCTGCCGCCGGTGCCACGCCCATCACCTGGCTGGCGTTGCTGCTCGCCTTGCGCGGCACGGTCTTCCTCTACCAGGGCGAAGAGCTGGGCCTACCGCAGAGCACCCTGGCCTACGAAGACCTGCGTGACCCCTACGGCCTGGCGAACTGGCCCTTGAACCCCGGCCGCGATGGCTGCCGCACGCCCTTCCCGTGGGAGGCCGATGCGCCGCAGCTGGGCTTCAGCAAGGCCACGCACACCTGGCTGCCGGTGGACCCGGCCCACGCGCCGCTGGCCGTCGACCGCCAGCTGGCCGACCCCGCCTCGACGCTGCACGCCACGCGGCGGCTGCTGGCCCTGCGTCGTGCGCACCCGGCGCTGCGCCTGGGCGACCTGGAAGCGATCGCGTCCGAAGGCGACGTGCTGGTGCTGCGCCGCCAACAGGCTGGCCCGGGTACGAACGACGCGCTGCTGCTGGCCTTCAATCTGGGTGCCCGCCACGCCGCCGTCGCGCTGCCCGCGACCGTGGCGCAGGCCGCTACGGCTGTACCGCTCTTCACACACGCGGGCGCCGCGATGCAAGGGCCCGTGCTGCAGCTGCCGCCGGGCGCGGTGCTGATGGCGCCGCTGGCCTGAGCGCGCGCCCCTTCTTGCCCTGCGCTGCATTCCTTCTGCCCTGAACATGACGACTTTCACCATGAACGACACCCCCCTCTGGCCCGATCTCGACAGCCCCTACGACTTGCAGCCCGGACAGATCGAGGCCTTCCGCCGCAACGGCTGCATCAAGCTCAAACAGGTGCTCTCGCCTGAGACGCTGGCCCACTTCGGGCGCGAGATCACACGGCTCACCATCGAGCTCAACACCGAGAGCCGCCCGCTGGCCGAGCGCAGCACCTACGACCGCGCCTTCCTGCAGGTGATGAACCTGTGGGAGAAGAGCGCCCTGGTGGGCCGCTTCGTGATGGGGCAGCGACTGGCGCGCATAGCGGCCGAACTGCTCGAGGTGCGCGGCGTGCGCCTGTACCACGACCAGAGCCTGTACAAGGAGCCCGGCGGCGGCATCACGCCGGCGCACGCCGACCAGTACTACTGGCCTCTGGCCAGCGACCGGACCGTCACGGCGTGGATCCCCTTGCAGCCGGTGCCCTCGGAGATGGGCCCGCTGGGCTTCTACGCCGGCAGCCAGAGCGTGTCCTTCGGGCGTGACCTGGGCATCAGCGACGAGAGCGAGGCCAAGATCACCGAGAACATGGCCCGCCATGGCTTCCCCTTCGAGGTGGGGCCCTTCGAACTGGGCGAGGTGAGCTTCCACCTGGGCTGGACCTTCCACAAGGCCGGCCCCAACACCAGTACGCAGCCGCGTTCGGTGATGACGTTGATCTACATGGACGCCGACATGCGCCTCGTACCGGCGCTCCATGCCATCCAGGCCAACGACCGCGACCAGTGGTGCCCCGGCGCGCGTGAGGGCGAGGTCATCGCCACGCGCAAGAACCCGGTCATCTGGTCGCGTTGAGCGAGCACCGCTGGCAGGCGAGGTACGCGTGCACCTGACCGCCGCCGGCATCGCACACAAATACGCCGAGCACGACGGCGGCCACGGTTGTCCCTACTGGGCGCAGCATCTCCCGGGTACGCTGCGCTTCTTCGGTCCGGTCCTTCAAAAGTCCCCCACGACACCATGAACTCGTTCACGATCAAACCCGGGCGTTGGATGCTTGCGCTGACCCTGGCCGCAGCCGCGGGGGCGGCACCGGCGTCCAATGCAGGGCGCAGCGACCTCACGCGCCACGTCGACCCCTTCAT
>RFTU01000137.1 GCA_009923315.1 Betaproteobacteria bacterium | reverse complement strand
GGTTCTCGGCCGTCTCACGGCTGTTGAACACCAGCGCCGTGTAGAAAAAGCAGAAGAACACGATCATCGCTGCGTACAGCATCACGTAGACCGGCTGGCCGGGCGACAGGGCCGCCGACAGGTCCTTGAGCCAACGCAGGCTGTCACCCGTGGCAAACCAGCTCACCACCGTGGTGGGCAGCAGGATGATCGACGAGGCGAAGATGGGCGGGATGACACCCGACATGTTGAGCTTCAGGGGCAGGTGCGACGACTGGCCGCCCATGATCTTGTTGCCCACCTGGCGCTTGGCGTAGTTGACCAGAATCTTGCGCTGACCGCGCTCCACAAACACCACCCCGTAGGTCACCAGGATGACGATGGTGATGATGAACAGCGCCGCAATGATGCTCATGGCCCCGGTGTTGACCAGTTCGAACAGCCCGCCAATGGCCCCGGGCAGGCCCGCGGCGATGCCGGCGAAGATGAGGATGGAGATGCCATTGCCCAGGCCGCGCTCGGTGATCTGCTCACCCAGCCACATCAGGAACATCGTGCCGGCCACCAGGCTCACCACGGCGGTGACCCGAAAGCCCATGCCCGGCGTGATCACCAGTCCAGCCGTGCCTTCCAGCGCCAGCGCAATGCCCAGTGCCTGGAAAATCGCCAGGCCCAAGGTGCCGTAGCGGGTGTACTGTGTGATCTTGCGCCGGCCTGCCTCGCCTTCCTTCTTCAAGGCCTCCAGCGTGGGGACGACGTAGGTCATCAGCTGCATGATGATCGATGCAGAGATGTAGGGCATGATGCCCAGCGCGAAGACGGTGAAGCGTGACAGTGCGCCACCCGAGAACATGTTGAACAGGTTCAGGATGCCGCCGCTTTGGCTGTTGAAGAGCTGCTTGAGCTGCACAGGGTCGATTCCCGGAACGGGAATGTGTGCCCCGATCCGGTAAACGATGAGCGCCAGCACCAGAAACACCAAGCGGCGACGGAGGTCGCCGAACTTGCCGCTCTTGGCCAGTGCGTTTGCGTTTGCCGACACGCTTGCTTCTGCCTTGCTCTTGGGTATTCAGCTCAGCGCCAGGCTCAGGCCAGCGTGCCGCCGGCAGCCTCGATGGCCGCCTTGGCGCCAGCGGTGGCCCCAATGCCCTTGAGCGTGACCTTCTTGGTCAGCTCGCCAGTCTTGATGACCTTGACCACCTTGGCGATCTGAGGGATCAGGCCGGCGGCCTTGAGCGTGACCAGATCGACTTCGTCGGCGGCCAACAGCTGAAGCTCACCCAAGGTGATCTCGGCGTTGTACTTGAGCGAAGCGGACTTGAAGCCGCGCTTGGGCAGACGACGCTGCAGCGGCATCTGGCCGCCTTCAAAACCAACCTTGTGGTAGCCACCCGCGCGGGACTTCTGGCCCTTGTGACCGCGACCGGCCGTCTTGCCCAGGCCCGAGCCGATGCCGCGACCGACGCGGCGACGGGCCTTCTTGGAGCCGGCGGCCGGCTTCAGAGAATTGAGTTGCATGTTCGTGCCCCTATTCAGATGACCTGCACCAGGTAGGCCACCTTGGTGATCATGCCGCGCACGGCGGGCGTGTCCTCCAGGGTGCGCGTGCTGTTGAGCTTGCGCAGCCCCAGGCCACGCACGGTGGCGCGGTGCGACTCGCGCGTGCCGGCGACGCTGCGGACCAGCTTGACGGTCAGGGTTTTCTTCTCAGCCATGATGTTTCCTTCGCAGCCGATCAGTTGAAGAGTTCTTCAACCGTCTTGCCGCGCTTGGCGGCGATCTCGGCCGGGGTGGACGAATGCTTCAGGGCGTCCAGCGTGGCGCGAACCATGTTGTAGGGGTTGGAGGAACCGAGGCTCTTGGCCACGATGTCCGTCACGCCCATCACCTCGAAGACTGCACGCATCGGGCCGCCGGCGATGATGCCGGTACCCGTGGGGGCCGGGGCCATCAGCACCTTGGCTGCACCGTGCTCGCCCACCACGTTGTGGTGAACGGAACCGTTCTTCAGCTGAACCTTGAACATGTTGCGGCGGGCGGCTTCCATGGCCTTTTGCACGGCCACGGGCACTTCACGGGCCTTGCCCTTGCCCATGCCGATGCGGCCATCGCCGTCACCCACCACCGTCAAGGCGGCGAAACCCAGGATGCGACCACCCTTGACCACCTTGGTCACGCGGTTGACCGCAATCATCTTCTCCTTGAGGCCGTCGTCGCGACCTTCGTCCTGCACGCGGGGGGAAAACTTAGCCATTTGCGTTGATCCTTAATGCGTCAGAACTGCAGGCCGGCTTCGCGAGCCGCTTCGGCCAGTGCCTTGACACGGCCGTGGTAGGCAAAGCCTGCGCGATCGAAAGCAACTTGCTCGATGCCAGCGGCCTTGGCCTTTTCGGCAATGCGCTTGCCGATCAAGGTGGCGGCTTCGGTGTTGCCACCCTTGCCGGCTGCGCCCAACTGCGCGCGCACTTCCTTTTCGGCGGTGGAAGCCGAGGCCAGCACCTTGGTGCCGCAGCCGGAGATGACGCGGGCATAGATGTGCAGGTTCGAGCGGAAGACCGTCAAACGGGCTGCACCTTGAATGGCGATGCGGGCCCGGGTTTGACGGGCACGGCGCAGACGCTGCTCTTTCTTGTTCATCGTCATGATGCCGTTCCTTATTTCTTCTTGGTCTCTTTGAGGACCACGCGCTCGTCGGCGTAGCGGATACCCTTGCCCTTGTAAGGCTCAGGCGGCCGGATGGCGCGCACTTCGGCGGCAATCTGGCCCACCACTTGACGGTCGGCACCCTTGATCACGATTTCCGTCTGGGTGGGGCACTCCACCTTGATGCCAGCGGGCATGTCCTTGACCACGGGGTGGGAGAAGCCCACCTGCAGGTTCAGCTTGGCGCCTTGAGCCTGGGCACGAAAACCCACGCCGACCAGGTTGAGCTTGCGCTCGAAGCCCTTGCTCACGCCGTTGACCATGTTGGCCACGATGGCGCGCATGGTGCCACTCATGGCATTGGCCTCGGCCGACTCGTTGGCCGGTACGAAGCTGACGGCGCCATTGGCGACCTTCACGGCCACCAGCTCATTGGCGGCCTGCTTGAGGGTGCCCTGAGCGCCCTTGACGGTGATTTCCTGTGCCGAAACCTGGACATCCACACCACTGGGGACGGCCACCGGCATCTTTCCTACGCGGGACATTTTGTTCAACCTCCCTGCATCAAGCGACGTAGCACAGCACCTCGCCACCGATACCGGCAGCGCGGGCCTTGCGGTCCGTCATCACACCCTTGGGCGTGGTGACGATGGCCACACCCAAACCGTTCATGACCTGAGGCAGGTCGTGACGGCCCTTGTAGATGCGAAGGCCGGGGCGGCTGACGCGCTCGATGCGCTCGATCACCGGGCGACCGGCGTAATACTTCAGCGCGATCTCAAGCTCGCTCTTGCCGTCCTCGCCCTTGATGGCGAAGCCGTCGATATAGCCTTCGTCTTTGAGGACTTGGGCAATGGCCACCTTCAGCTTGGACGAAGGCATCGAAACGGCGCCCTTCTCGACCATCTGCGCATTGCGGATGCGCGTCAGCATATCGGCGATGGGATCACTCATGCTCATATGGAATTCTCCTGATCGGACCCAGCGCCGGCTTACCAGCTGGCCTTGATGACGCCCGGGATGTCGCCCTTGAACGCCAGTTCACGAATCTTGCTGCGAGCCAGGCCGAACTTGCGGAACGTGCCACGG
>RFTU01000136.1 GCA_009923315.1 Betaproteobacteria bacterium | reverse complement strand
CCCACGGCCTTTCCTACGCCAGCACCGCCCACGACAGCCCCTGGCACACCTACCTGTCTCAGGTCGACCGCGTGATGCCCTACCTGGGCGACCTTTCGCGCTGGGCCGAAACCCTCAAGCGCCCCAAGCGCTGCCTGGTGGTGGATGTGCCCATTGAACTGGACAACGGCACCATCGCCCACTTCGAGGGCTACCGCGTGCAACACAACCTGAGCCGCGGCCCGGGCAAGGGCGGCGTGCGCTTCCACCCCGACGTGACGCTGGAAGAAGTGATGGCCCTGGCGGCCTGGATGAGCATCAAGAACGCGGCCGTGAACTTGCCCTACGGCGGCGCCAAGGGCGGGATCCGCGTGGACCCGCGGCGACTCTCCAGCAAAGAGCTGGAACGCATGACGCGCCGCTACACCAGCGAGATCGGCATCATCATCGGCCCGCAGCAAGACATCCCCGCGCCGGATGTGAACACCAACGCGCAGGTGATGGCCTGGATGATGGACACCTACTCCATGAACACCGGCTCCACCGCCACCGGCGTGGTCACCGGAAAGCCGGTCCACCTGGGCGGCAGCCTGGGCCGCGTGAAGGCCACCGGGCGCGGCGTCTTCGTCACGGGCCGCGAGGCTGCGCGCCGCACGGGCCTGAAGCTCTCAGGCGCGCGCCTGGCGGTTCAGGGCTTCGGCAATGTGGGTTCGGTGGCCGCCGAACTGTTCGTGGCCGCGGGCGCAACGTTGGTGGCCGTGCAGGACCACAGCGGCACGGTACACGCGGAGTCAGGCCTGGATGTGGTCGCCCTGCTGGAGCACGTGAAGGCCACCGGTGGCGTCGAGGGCTTCAAGGGTGGGGAGTCACTGCAGGCTGAGGAATTCTGGGACGTGCCCACCGACATCCTGATTCCGGCGGCCCTGGAGGGGCAGATCACGCCCAAGCGCGCGCAGCGCCTGCGCACGAAGCTGTTGCTCGAAGGCGCCAACGGTCCCACGCTGCCGCAAGCCGACGACATCCTGGCCGACCGCGGCATCCTGGTGGTGCCCGATGTGATCTGCAACGCCGGTGGTGTGACGGTGAGCTACTTCGAGTGGGTGCAGGACTTCAGCTCCTACTTCTGGACCGAAGAGGAGATCAACGAGCGCCTGGACCACATCATGGTGGGCTCGCTCAACAAGATCTGGGAGACCGCTGACCAGCACCGCATCACGCTGCGCACGGCCACCTTCGCGGTGGCCTGTGAGCGCATCCTGATGGTGCGGCGGGACAGGGGCCTCTATCCCTGAAGTCCGAGGCATCAGCGGGCGGCCACAGGCTCAACGACTGAGCGTGTGGCGGCCGCTCAAGGCGCGAGCCCGGCCCCATCCCCCAGCACGATCGACTCATACGCGTGCAGCGAAGGCAGCCCTCCGGTGTGGAGGAACAGCACCTTCTGCCCGGCCTTCCAGCGCCCGCCGCGCGCCAGGCCGATCAACCCCGCCATGATCTTGCCGGTGTACACCGGGTCCAGCAGGATGCCTTCGGTGCGCGCGAGCATCTGCACCGCCTCCACCATGCGCGCGTTGGGCACCGAATACTTCGGTTGCCAATAGCCGCCCACGCACTGAACGGCTTCAACCGGCACCTGCAGGTTCAGGCCCAGGAGGTCGCACACGGCCTGCGCCTCGCGGTGCACCACCGGCACCTGATCGGCCGGATCGCGGCTCACGCCCACGCCGACGACGGGCACGTCGATGCGGTTGCCCAGGAAGCCGGCCACCAGGCCGCCGTGCGTGCCCGATGAACCCGATCCCACCACCACCTCGTCCAAGCGCAGGCCCATGTCGAACCACTGCTGCTGCAGTTCCTGCGCGCAGGCCACATAGCCCAGACCGCCGATGGCGTTGGACCCGCCTGTGGGAATGGCGTAGCCCTTGCGCCCTTGGGCAGCCAACGCGTCCAGCTCGTCCTGCAAGGCGGCCTTGAGGTCACTGCCCGCGGGCACGGCCCGCTGCGACTCCACGCCCATCAGACGGAACATGAACTGGTTGCCACTGGCGTTGAGGTCGTAGGTGCCGGGCACGCGCTCCTCGATCACGAAGCGGCATTGGAGCCCCTCCTTGACGGCAGCCGACAGCGTGATGCGGCAATGGTTGGACTGCGGCGCGCCCACGGTGACCAGTGTGTCGCAGCCCTGCGCCAGTGCATCGGCCACCAGGAATTCGAGCTTGCGGGTCTTGTTGCCGCCCGGGAACAGGCCGAGTTGATCATCGCGCTTGACCCACACCTCGGGGCCCACGCCGCCGGGACAGCTGGCGGCCAAGGCGGCGGAAAAACGCGGCATCGGCTCGATGGGCGTGACAAAGGGCGTGTAGCGGCGGCGGGGGAAACGGGACAGGTCCATTTCAGTTTTTCCTCATGAGCGTGCTCTTGCCGAACAGGCTTTCCACCAAATCCACGGCGAGCACCGCTGTCTTGTTGCGCACATCCAGCGCGGGGTTGAGTTCCATGATGTCCAGGCTGGCCAGGCGGCCGGTGTCGGCGATCATTTCCATGCACAGCTGCGCCTCGCGGTAGGTGGGCCCGCCGGGGATGGTGGTGCCCACACCCGGTGCGATCTCGGGGTCCAGGAAGTCGACATCAAAGCTCACATGCAGGTGGGTGTTGTCGTCCATCGTGGCCAGGGCCAGCTCCATGGCATGGCGCATGCCCATCTCATCGATGAAGCGCATGTCGAAAACCTCCAGACCCTGTTCGTGCACGAAGCGCTTCTCGCCGGGGTCCACGCTGCGGATGCCGATCTGACGCACCCATTTAGGCTTGAGGGCTGGGTCGGTCGCACTGAAACCGCCCAGGCCCACGAGTTCAGAAGGCCCGTGGCCGCACAGCACCGCCACGGGCATGCCGTGCAGGTTGCCGCTGGGCGTGAGCTCACAGGTGTTGAAGTCCGCATGCGCGTCCAGCCACAGCACGCGCAGCTTCTGGCCGGTTCGTCGGCAGTGGCGCGACACGGCGCTGATGCTGCCCATGGCCAGGCAATGGTCGCCACCCAAGAGAATGGGCAATCCCCCCTCTTGCAGCGCTTGACCGACCGCGCCAAAGGCGGCCTGGTTCCATGCCCACACTTCCGACAAATGGCGATAGCCGGCCTGCGGCGGCTGCCAGGGGTTGGGCGGGCCTTGCAAGTTGCCGGCGTCGCGCACCGACAGCCCGCGCGACTGCAGGGCCGGCTGCAGTCCGGCCACCCGCAAGGCCTCGGGCCCCATCGAGGCGCCACGCGCGCCCGCACCGATGTCGGTGGGCGCACCGATCAGAACCGCTTCACGGCTGGGCATGGTGTCAGGTCCTCCTTCCGAAGATGGCCGTGCCGATGCGCACCAGGGTAGCGCCCTCGGCGATGGCGGCTTCCAGATCATCGCTCATGCCCATGCTCAGCACCGGCAGGCGCAGCGCCGGGTCGGCGCGCTGCAGCTCGTCGCGCAGGGCCCGCAGGGCGCGGTGCGGCTCGCGGCGGTGGGCGTCATCCACCGCCGGCTCGGGTATGGACATCAGGCCGCACAGTTGCAGGCGCGGCAAGGCGTTCACGGCTTGCGCCAGGGGCAGCACCTGCGCGCGCGCCACTCCCGACTTGCTGGCCTCGCCGCTGATGTTGACCTGCAGGCAGACCCGCAGGGGCGGCAGGGTCGCGGGGCGCTGATCCGAGAGGCGCTGGGCGATCTTCAGGCGGTCGATGCTGTGTACCCAATCGAAGTGCTC
>RFTU01000135.1 GCA_009923315.1 Betaproteobacteria bacterium | reverse complement strand
AGTTTTAGTGGTTTCTAGTGTCAGTATTACTGAGTGTGCTGGTGTGCGTGAGTAATACTGAGTATGCGGCACGCCCTCCCTACCTGTCCAAAGAGCCAACCAAACACCTTGCCAAGTCCAAATCGCCACGCAGCCAAACGTCCAGCCAGTCTCGCTTGTCCAGCCAACTCTAGGCGCGGCCAAATAAGCGCACGGCCAAAAAGCCAGCCAGTCACGCTCGTCCGTCCTCTTATCCACGCGGCCAAAAACCGAATCCGGCGAAATTTAGTGCTAAACTTTTGTCACTCCTACCTAAGATATTGTTTGCTCTTTTTGTGAATCCGGGTAAGCTGTATCTCGTATGAAGCATTACACTGCACTATGTCGGGCAAGCGAGGAATTGCTTGCGTTCTGTGAAGGTAAATCGGACTGCGCGGTTTTCACTGCATCGGAAACGTGCTCATGGTCTCATGTTCTAGTGCATGCGGATTCGGGCGGTTCATGGGCTCTGTTCTTCGATGTTAGCGATTACAGCGTACGCCTAGGGCTGATTTTCGGCACGCTTGGCGATCTCGTTCACGGATTGAACACGCTAGCGGAGATCGCACGAATGAGCAGCGACGAACAGGCGGCGGATGACGCAGAACGGATTCTCAACGGCATCGGCGCATCGACGCGCAGCTTGTTCAAGGCTTCAACGGTGAGGCCACGGTACTCGGCCAGCGCCAGCGTCTGCGACTTGGCGGCTTGCGCCGCCACGTCCGACACCACGGCTGCCTTCTCGTTGCGATTGAGACTCAAGGTCTACTCCTCACTAAACGCCCCTTGCCGCGAGGCTCGGGGCACCGGAATCAGCGACCTTCTGTACGGTTGGCGAACCGGCCTTGTAGCCGATTCGTCGCCCATTCAGCGGGACCGCCATCTGCGTTGGCGCTGGCCTTCACCTTTCGGCTTGGGTTCGCATTAAGGGGGCTGCGCCCCCGCCAACGGTCTTGGATGACCTGCCGCGGTTTGCCGGTCCGCTGCAGCCTGGGCTGCTTGGGCCAGCGGGCCGCGACAGCCCACCAATTCATCGGACCGCGCGCCAGACTCGCGCGCCGCCCTGATTCTTCAAAAATCCGCGATCAAGCCTGCGGGGCCTGGGCCACGGAAGAGATGTCCACGCGGGCACCCACGCCCATGGTGGAGGACACCGCCAACTTGCGCAGGTACACGCCCTTGCTCGAAGCCGGCTTGGCCTTGTTCAGCGCGTCCAACAGAGCGCTGAGGTTGCCCACCAACTTGTCGTTGTCGAACGAACGACGGCCGATGGTGCTGTGGACGATACCGGCCTTGTCGACGCGGAACTGCACCTGACCCGCCTTGGCATTGCGCACGGCGCCGGCCACGTCGGGCGTGACGGTGCCGACCTTGGGGTTGGGCATCAAGCCGCGCGGACCCAGGATCTGGCCCAGGGTACCGACGATGCGCATGGTGTCGGGCGAGGCGATGACCACATCGAAGGGCATGTCACCCGCCTTCACGCGCTCGGCCAGGTCTTCCATGCCGACCACATCAGCACCGGCGGCCTTGGCTTCCTCGGCCTTGGCGCCCTGGGCAAACACGGCCACGCGCTTGGTTTTACCGGTCCCGTTGGGCAGCACGACAGCGCCGCGAACGACCTGGTCGCTCTTCTTGGCGTCGATGCCCAACTGCACGGCCACATCGATGGATTCATCGAACTTGGCGGTGGCGCATTCCTTGACGATGCCGATGGCCTCGCTGATGCTGTAGAGCTTGAGGCTGTCAACCTTGCCCTGCACAGACTTGGCTTTCTTGGTGAGCTTGGCCATTTACACGCCCTCCACGATGATGCCCATCGAGCGGGCAGAGCCGGCGATGGTCTTGACGGCAGCGTCCATGTCGGCTGCCGTGAGGTCCTTGATCTTGGTCTTGGCGATCTCTTCGAGCTGCGCACGCGTGACCTTGCCGACCTTGTCCAGGTGCGGGCGGCCCGAGCCCTTTTCGATCTTGGCCGCCTTCTTCAGCAGCACCGTCGCCGGAGGCGACTTCAGCACGAAGGTGAAGGATTTGTCCGCATAAGCGGTGATCACCACGGGCAGCTTCAGCCCGGGCTCCATGCCCTGGGTCTGGGCGTTGAACGCCTTGCAGAACTCCATGATGTTCAAACCGCGCTGGCCCAGCGCTGGGCCGACGGGCGGCGACGGGTTGGCCTTGCCGGCCGGGATTTGCAGCTTGATAAAGCCGACGATCTTCTTTGCCATAGTGGCTCCTGTTCGAGTTCAAGCGCTCTGCGGGTTGCCCCGCTCGGCTCCTCGTGTGATGTGACCCTTTGATCTCAAGAACCTGATGCTGCCGGGTCACGGAGCGGCATCGAGGCGGGGGGTCGAAGTCCGCGCACGGACTTCAGATCTTGCCTGCGGCTTGGGCTGCGCCCAAGTCCTCGTCAGATTTAAGGTCCCCCGGACCTTAAATCTTCTCAACCTGCGAGAAGTCGAGCTCCACGGGGGTGGCACGACCGAAGATCGTGACCGACACGCGGACCTTGGACTTCTCGTAATTCACATCTTCGACCGCACCGTTGAAGTCGGTGAACGGGCCTTCCTTCACACGCACCAACTCGCCCACCTGCCACTCCACCTTGGGGCGCGGCTTCTCGATGCCTTCCTGCATCTGGTTGACGATCTTCATCACCTCGGCCTCGGAGATCGGAGCTGGGCGGTTCTTGGCGCCACCCACAAAGCCGGTGACCTTGCTGGTGTGCTTGACCAGGTGCCAGGACTCGTCATCCATCACCATTTCCACCAGCACATAGCCGGGGAAGAAGCGCCGCTCGGTGACGGCCTTCTTGCCGTTCTTGAGTTCCACCACCTCTTCGGTGGGCACCAGGATGCGGCCGAACTTGTCTTGCATGCCCGCGCGCTCGATGCGCTCACGGATGTTGCGCTCGACCGCCTTTTCCATGCCGGAATAGGCATGGACCACATACCAGCGCATGGCGTTGGCGGGGGTGGTGATGGGGGTGTCGGTCATGTGGGATTCCTCTGGGGCGTTCCTGGTGGCAGGGGCATGGCGCTCAAGCGCTTCAGCGCCAGCCCAGGATGACGCTGTACAGCAGCCATTCCAGGGTTTTGTCGGTCAGCCACAGCATCAGGGCCATCACCACCACAAAGGCGAAGACATACCCGGTCATCTGCAGGGCTTCCTGGCGGGTGGGCCAAACCACCTTCTTGGTTTCACGAACCGATTCGCGGGCATAGCCGATGAACTGCCTGCCGGGTTCGGAAACCAGGAACACGCCCGCAGCCGCTGCCAGCAAGGCCAACAAGGCAGCCACGCGCAACCAGATGTCCTGCGCGGACATCAGATAGAAGGCCACCAGCGAACCGACCAGCAGCACGGCTGCCAGCCCGATCTTGGCCTTGTCGGCGCCCGTGGAAACGGTTTCGACTTGTGTTGCGTTGGACATCGTATGGACGGCGAAGCCCGCCGAGCCTTTTGGGCTGCCTGCGGGCTGTTTTCTGTAGGCTCGAAGCTTTCGCTGCTGGCCGGTTTGTCAAATCAAGTCAGTGCAGAACACCAAACTTGGCAGGGGCAGAGGGAATCGAACCCCCAACCTTCGGTTTTGGAGACCGACGCTCTGCCAATTGAGCTATACCCCTACGCGTTCAACCTCACTCGATGATCTTGGCCACGACGCCCGCACCCACGGTGCGGCCACCCTCGCGGATGGCAAAGCGCAGACCCTCTTCCATGGCGATCGGGGCGATCAGCTTGACCGTGATGCTCACGTTGTCGCCCGGCATCACCATCTCCTTGTCCTTGGGC
>RFTU01000134.1 GCA_009923315.1 Betaproteobacteria bacterium | reverse complement strand
TGCCGATGCTGCTGATCGTTTGGGCACGGTACGCCATGCCAGCCCACAGGATGTGGAGGAAGCGCTGCGTGCGGCACAGGCCTTCGCCCGCGAATGGGCCGCGGTCACGCCACGCCGGCGTGCCGACGTCTTGGATCAGGCGGCCGAGCTGCTGCAGGCCCAGACACCGCGCTGCATGAGCCTGCTGGTGCGTGAGGCCGGCAAGACCTGGATGCATGCACTGGCCGAGTGCCGCGAGGCGGTGGACTTTCTGCGCTATTACGCCGCTCAGGTGCGGCGCGACTTCGACAACGCCACGCATGTGGCCTTGGGGCCTGTGGTGTGCATCAGCCCGTGGAACTTTCCGCTGGCCATCTTCGTCGGGCAGGTGGCCGCCGCGTTGGCAGCCGGCAATCCGGTGCTGGCCAAACCGGCCGAGCAGACACCGGCCGTGGCCGCACTGGCGGTGGAGCTGATGTGGCGCGCCGGTGTGCCGCGGGCGGCCCTTCAATTGCTCCCGGGTGAGGGCCCGGTGGTGGGGCAGGCCCTGGTGGAGGACACCCGAGTGCAGGGGGTGATGTTCACCGGGTCCACCGAAACCGCCCGGCGGCTGCAGGCCGCTTTGGCTTGGCGATCGGATGCCCATGGGCGGGTGGTGCCGCTCATCGCTGAGACGGGCGGACAGAACGGCATGATCGTGGATTCATCGGCCCTGCTGGAGCAGGTGGTGCAGGACGCGGTGGCCTCGGCCTTCGAAGCGGCCGGCCAGCGCTGCTCGGCGCTTCGGGTGCTGTGCGTGCAGGACGATGTGGCCGACCGTGTGGTGGAGATGCTCAAGGGGGCGATGGCCGAGATCCGCATGGGCGCGCCGGCGCAGCTGCACACCGACATGGGCCCGCTCATCGACGAGCGTGCGTGCCAGGTGATCGAAGCCCATGTGGCCCGGATGCAGGCTGCCGGCCGCCCGGTGCACCGCATCCGGTATCCCGGCAGCCAGACGCCAGACGGTTGCTATGTGCCGCCCACCCTGATCGAGATAGAGCGCCTGGACGAGCTGCAGCGCGAGGTGTTCGGCCCGGTCCTTCATGTTCTGCGCTGGCGCCGGGGTGACCTGCCTGCGGTGCTCCAGCAGATCAACGCCACGGGCTATGCGCTGACGCTGGGCGTGCAGTCGCGCATCGACGACACCATCGAACAGGTGGTGGCCGGCACGCACTGCGGCAACACCTATGTCAATCGCAACTTGGTGGGCGCGGTGGTGGGGGTGCAGCCCTTTGGTGGCGATGGTCTGTCGGGCACGGGTCCGAAGGCCGGTGGACCGCTGTACCTGCTGCGGCTGCTGTCGCGTGCCCCTGAAGACGCCGCGCTTCGCAGCGTGCTGGCCAGCGGTGCAGTGGCGGCCATGCCGCGCGCCTCGATGCCCCTGCAGGCCTTGCACGATTGGGCGCTGGCCCAGGGACGACTGCCGCTGGCGCACCACTGCGCGCGCGTGGCGGCTGGCCATCCAGCGGGGCTGGAGACCGTGCTGTCGGGGCCCACGGGCGAGCGCAATGTGTACCGGGTGCTGCCGCGCGCGCGGGTGTTTTGCCACGTGGGGGCGCATGCGGGCGCTGAAGACGATCTGCTCAGCCAGATCGCGGCGGTGCTGGCGGTGGGGGCACGGGCCCTGGTGTCGGCGTCGATGGCTTCCTGGCATGCCAGGCTCCCCTTGGCGGTTCAAGCCGTGGTGGACATCGCATCCCATCCGGGCGCTGTTGAGCAGGCCGATGCCGCCTTGATCCATGGGGGGCCGGCGGAGATCGCGGCGCTGGCGCAGGAGATGGCGGCTCAGCACGGGCCATTGCGGGGCCTGACGGCCCTGACTCCGGGCCAATCATCGGTGCCGCTGGAGCGTTTGGTGATCGAACGCTGCGTGAGCACCAACACCGCGGCCGCCGGGGGAAATGCGACTCTGATGACGCTGCAGGCGTGATGCCCGTGCAGGCCATCGGCTCACTCCCATCTTGAACGGCCCAAGCCGGCCGTGATCAGTCCATCGGGGTGATGGCCTGAAGGATGAGGCTGGCCCATTCGGCAGGGGCTTCCTCGTGACCGAGGTGCCCCCAGCGCGGCAAGGGGATGAGGCGCGAGCCCGGAATCAGCGCGGCTGCGCGGGCACTGACCGAAGGGGGCACGGTGCCGTCATGGGCACTGCTGATCAGCGTGACGCGACCACGCAATTGCGGCAGTTCGCGCGCGAAGGGTTCCAGCTCCCACTGGGCCATCATGCGCAACACGGCGCGCAGATGCGGTTCGTTGTGCGCCAGCCGTTCATACAGGCGGTGGCCGCGGTCATCGATGGTGGAGCCCGTGTCGCGCAACAAGGCGTCGACCGTACCGGGGCGGCGTGCGTTCCACAAGAACAGGCGTGTGGTCCAAGGGTTGGTGGCCAGCGCGCGGGCCAGCGGCATGAAGAGGCTGGCAGCGGGCCCGCCCCAGGGCAGCAAGGCACCGTTGAGGCTGACCGCATCCCGCACGATGGCGGGCTTGAGCTGCATGAGCTGCAAGGCCACGGCGGCCCCGGCGGAGTGACCGATCCAGGTGTGGGCCTGGGCGGGGGTCTGCAGGGCTTCATGCAGCTCGATCAAGGCCCGGGCCATGCCCGGCAGGGTGAGGTCTTCATCCACTGCGCCGCGGGTGAAGGCGTGGCCCGGCAGATCAACGGCCACCACGTCATGATGCTGCGCGAGGATGGGGGCGAGATCGCGCCAAGTGTGGGTGGACGCGCCGGTCCCGTGAAGCAACCAGATGCGGTGCGAACCCGCCGGGCCCAGGCGCTGCACGTGCCACTGCAGGTGCCCTTGGGTGATGAAGCGGCTGTGTTCGCGCAGGGGCCAATCGGCACCGTCACGGTTCCAGCTCAAGGCTTCGCTCATTGGGGCGTGTGGGGCTCGAGCGGCGCCAAGAAATGCGGTGGCCCCGGGGTGCTAGGCCGCGCGGCTGTTGCGCACGATGCGCCCGATCTCACCGGCCTGCGCTTGGGGCAAGGGGATGTAGCGGGCCCCCATGGCCAGTGCCAATTCACGCGCCTGGGCCTGCGGCTTGGGCGACGTGTCGATCAGCAGGCAGGCCACGCCGCTCACAAAGAGTTGGCGTGCGGCCATGACCGCATCGGCGTGAGCCCCTTCGCGCCCCGGTTGGCCTTCCAGGTTGATGTTGGCCTTGCCGTCGGTCAGCAGCACCATCGAGACCGTGTCGCCTCGACGCTGCAAGGACTCGCACAACAGGCGTGAATCGGTGAGTGCACGCGCCATGGGGGTGCCGCCTCCGCCGGGTAGGCCCGCCAGGCTGCGCTTGGCGCGCACGAGGGAGCGCGTGGGCGGCAACAGGGTCTCGGCCGTCTGTCCTCGAAAGCCGATCACCGCCACGCGGTCGCGGCGCACATAGCAATCGGCCAACAGGGTTTCGACGGCCCCCTTGGCCTCTGCCAAACGGTTCAAGGCGTTGGAGCCGGAGGCGTCCACCACGAAGACGGTGGTGGTGGGCCGGCGCGGTTCGCGGCGGATGACGCGCAGGTCGTCGCGGTGCACGATCACCCGCGGGGGTTGAGCCTGGCGCAGGCGCTGCCAGGGTGCGGCCTGTCGCAGCGTGTCGATGAGGCTCAGCCGGTGGCCGCCGGTGGGCAGCCCGGGGCGAACACCGCAGGGCCGCCCTTGTGCGCCGCGGCGTTGTCGGTCCCCGGCTCGAGAGGAGGCTTCGCTCCTGGGGCGGCTGCGCGCGGCAAGCCCGTTGCGTTGCGCCATCAGGGCCAGCAGGCCCGCGGGCAAGGCCGCTTGGATGGCGTCGATGCTCAGATCCTGGAGCTCATCGTTGGGCGGCGCGGGCGGTGTCGGGGCATTGGGGGCGGGCTCGTCTGGCGGCGCGGCCTCGGGCGGTGCCGACATCT
>RFTU01000133.1 GCA_009923315.1 Betaproteobacteria bacterium | reverse complement strand
CTTGGATTTCGGCCAACGTGTCGACCCCGGCGTCTTCCTTGGCTCCGACCACCGTGTTCAGCAGATTGAGACCGTTCGCGTTGGTGGCGGATGAGCCCAGGCTCACACCGATGGTCTGGTAATCCGTCGAGGTCGGGTTGGCGGACGGGTTGGCATCCGCCGAGTTGCCGTTGGCCTCTTCGAGAATGGCCAGGTAAGCGTCCACCACCGCCTGGATTTCGGCCGCACTGTCCGTGGCCGAGGAGGACAGCGGTCCGATCGCCGTGTTGATCGCCGCCACGTTGCCGGCGGTGACCCCGTCAACCCCGGCCGCGCCGTAATGGCCCGCATCCGGGGTGGTGGTTCCGCTGGTACCGTCGTAGGAAGAGATGATCGGCAAGGCGGAGGCCCCGAAGGCTTGGGCGGCGTTGGTCACCAGGGTCTGCAGTTCCGCCAACGTGTCGATGCCGCTGCCGTCGTTCGCACTCCCGTCAATGGCCGTGAGCACCGCCGCCAGATTGCTGCTGTTCACCCCGGTGATCCCGATCGCGGCAAAATCCGCGGCGGTCAACGGCGGCGTGAAGGATTGGCCGGCCGCCGTCTGGAACAGACGGTCCACCGCGGAAGCGAGCACATCCAGTTCGGCCACCGTATCCACCTGGGTGGTGATCTTGGTGCCGACAATCTCGTTCAACAGGTCCAGTCCGTTCGGGTTGACCGCGGCGGTGCCCAGGGGAACTCCCAGGGCCAGATAATCATCCGCCGTGGGGTTGCTGTAGGTGAAGGCATCGGGCTGGAGACCGTTGGCCTCGGCAAGAATCCGGGCATAACCCGAGACCACCGCCTGGAGAACTCACGAAATACTGCAAAGCAGGGCCTGGTGAGATGGATGGACCGCCGCATCAGAGACGACTGCGACGCGGACACGTGACCACCCGCGAGCGCGGCGCGATCCACTTCGACTATCGCCACAACGATTTGCCACAGGGCCTTGTGCTGTCCGCGCAGTTCCGCCTGCAGATCGGCCACCGTGCTGATGCCGCTGCCGTCATCCGGGGTGGCACCCACCGCAAGAAGTACGTCCGCGAGGTTGCCGGACGTCACCCCGTTGATGCCGATCAGGGCCAGATCCGCGGCGGTCAGGGCCGGGTTGGCCACCCCTCCCCCGGCCACGGTCAAGAGACGGTTCGCCACCGAAGCCAGGGCGTCCAGCTCAGGCACGGTGTCGATATCCTCATAGTCGCTGGCACCCACCACGTCGCTGAAGAGGGAGAATCCGGAAAGGCTGCCAGCCAACCCGTCCAAGGTCACCCCTATGGTCTGGTAATCCGCCACCGTGGGGTTGCCGGAAGGATCAGGATCCGCCGCTGCCCCGTTGGCCTCAGCCAGAATCTTGAAGTACGTGTTGATGACCGCCTGGATCTCGGAGGTGGTGTCGGTCGCGCTGGAGCCCAGAACCGCCATGGCCGAGTTGAAGGTGGCGAGATTGGCAAGGTTTACGCCGGAAACACCCGCCTCCGCGTAATCGGAAACCGTCGGGGCCACCATCACGGTGGGCGGCTGATAGGCGCTGATCACCGCCAAGGCGTTCGTGGCATAGGTTGAATTCACCCCGTCCACGAGGGTCTGGAGTTGGGCCACGGTGGCAGCTCCACTGCCACTGTCATCGGTTGCGGCCAGCGCGGCAAGAATGTCATTAAGATTGTTGGTGGTCACCCCGGTCAGGCCAAGGGAGGCCAGCTCCGACTCGGTTAGGGCCGGGCTGGGAGGCGTGCCCGCGACCGTTGCCAAGATCTTGCCGATCACATCCGCCAATCCCTGCAGTTCGGTGACGGTATCCACATCGGTGCGGGTCTTGCCACCGATCACTTCGTTGAGCAGGCCCAGACCGGAGGCACTGCTGGCGGAGGCGCCCAGATTCACGCCGATCGCCGCATAATCCCCGGTCGTCGGGTTGACGGACGGAGTCGTGTCGGCGACCCCGCCGTTCGCCTCACCCAGAATCTTCACATAAGCATCCACCGCCGCCTGGACCTCCTGACGGGTGTCCGAGTCTGAAGGCGACAGTCCGGCCAAGGCCGTGTTGATGGCATCCAGGTTGGTCGCATCCACCCCGGTCACGCCCGCAGCCAGGTACGTGGCGGCGGTCGGCACGTCGGCACCGGTGTCTCCGCTGTCATACTGGCTGATCTTGCCGAGGGCATCAGTCGCCCCGGTCACCACTCCCTGCAGGGCCGAAATGGAGGCGATATCCTCACCGTTGTCCGCCGTACCTGCCAGGGCTGCCAGCACCGCACTCAGGTTATCGGATGTCACCCCGGTGATGCCGATCGCCGAGAAGTCGGCGTCCGTCAGCGCCGGCGAGGCCGTTCTGCCCGCCGCGGTGATGAGGATCCGGTCAATCACGTTTGCCAAAGCGTTCAGCTCCGGCACCGAATCCACCGCGGCCTTGGCCGACCCGGCCACCAGGTCGTTCAAGAGGTCGAGCCCGTAGCCCACGTTGGCGATCGTCCCGAGGTTCACCCCGATGGTGAGGTAATCCGAGGGAAGCGGATCCTGGACGGTTGTGTCCGCGGACGCCCCGTTCGCCTCCGCAAGGATCTTCTCGTAGGAGGTCAGCAGGGCCTGCACGGCCGCCACGGTAAGGATGCCGGAGCCGTCGTCCGCCGTGGCTTCGAGGGCGGAATAGAAAGGCGCAAGATCACCCGTCAGGTTGGTAAGTCCGCTGAGCGAAACCCCGATCAACCCCAGATCCCCTGCCGAGATCACCGTCGCAGGCGGGTTGCCCGCGGCGTAGTCCTGCAACCGGTTCACCACGTCCGCGAGGGTGTCCAGCTCCTGGACCGAATCCACATCCGCAACGGAGCGCCCGCTGATGATGTTGTTGTAGAGGAAGAGATTGTTCGGATTTGTGGCGATGTCTCCCAGCACCACCCCCACCGTCTGGTAGATGGCAACGTCGAGATTCAGGCCGCCGACCGGCGTGGAGGCGTTACCATCCGCTCCGGCCAGGATCTGCCCGAAGGCGTTCACCACGGCCTGGATTTCCTCCACCGAATCGGTCACCGCCGCGTCCAACCGGGCGATGGCGGTGTTGATGGTGAGCAGATTGCCGGTGGTCACGCCGGTGATCCCGAGATCGGTGTAGTTCGAGAGGGCCGGGATGGCGCTGCCGGTCTGACTGCCGTCATAGGCGCTGATCAGCGCCAGAGAATCGACCAGGATGGTCAGGTTGGCGGAGGTGAACTGGATCGTGTAGTTGCCTGCGGCGGCCCCGGCCACGGCCAGCGTTCCCTGCGTGATCGCGTAAGTTCCAGGGGTTTCCCCGATCGGCCGTTCCAGCGCCCCGGTCAGGGTATCGCCTCCGACCAAGCCGAGGGCGGTAAAGGTCAGTTCAGGATCCGACTGCCCCGCGTACTTGGTCTGGGCGTTCGCCGCCACGAGAACGGTGGCCTTATTCACGATGATGTTGTTCGTTACCGAAACGGTCTCGTAGCTGTTGCCATCGGTGGGTGTGAAGGTGACGACGACCGGGTTGGTGCCGGCCGGGAGGAGAGTGCCGCTGCCCGGGCTGTAGCTGAAGGTGCCGGCCACCGGGGCGGTCGCGCTAAGCTGGCTGGAGCCCAGGGCCGTGCCGTACGTGATCGTGTTGGCTCCCGCCAGGTTCCAGCTGATGGCGGGATCCGCCTTCGTCACGGTGAGGACACCGTTATGGAAGGTAATGGCATAATTATCGCTCTCCGCTCCGTTGACTTCGAGGTCATAGGTGCCGGCGGCGGAAGTTTCATCCGCCGTGGTCGTGACCACGGCCGGACTGGCCAGGGAGGCCGGCGTGTCGCCGGCCACCAGATTGCTGTAGGTGACGGCAAAGACGGGGTTCGTCTGTCCCGCCGGCCGGTTGGTGCTGACGGCGGTGATATGGAGCGTGGCCGGAGTCACATTAAGGGTCTGGTTCTCCACGGCCGCTGCCAGGTAGTTGGC
>RFTU01000132.1 GCA_009923315.1 Betaproteobacteria bacterium | reverse complement strand
ACGTGTAGGGCGCGCGTTCTGGGCCTCAACTGGGCGCCGGCACGAGCCACCGATGCAGCGACAGATCGAGCATCAGCAGCACTTGTCCGGCCGCTATGGCCAGCGCATAGGGCATCGGGTTGGGCTTGCGCGCCCAGGACCACACGACCGCCAGCGCGCCACCAGACAGCGCGGTCAACAGCAGCAAAGGCAGCACCAGATCGGGCCCCGCGTGCGCGGCCAGCACGGTGAGCCACTTGGCGTCACCCGCGCCCCAAACGCCCAGGCGCCACAGCGCAGCGGCCACCAAGAGCATCAACACGGCCGCTGCGGCTCCGGCCAACAGGCCCGGCGTGCCCGGTTGCAGCGAGGCAGCAGGGTGTTGACCCAACGGCAGCAAGGCCTGTTGCGACGCCGCGCTCAAGCCCCCCAAGGCCACCAGGCGATTGGGGATGCGGCGCTGCAGGAGGTCCCAACCGGCGGCGGTGAGCACCAGGGCCACCACAGCGGCGATGCCCCAGATGGTCGGCCAAGGTGCCGTCACCTGAGCGGCCGTGGTCCAGTCGTTGGGTGGGTTCATGGGTATGCGGTCCTTCAGTGGGCGCTCGGTTGGGGCCTGCTTGGCCAGGCGCCCACAGGCGCGCCCGGCCAGCAGCCCCACCGCTCAGGTCATCAGAGCTTCAGTGCGGCGACCACATTGGAGAAGATGGTGACGAGCTCATTTCCCACTGAGTTGACGCCGGCGGCGACCGTCGCCGCGATCAGCGCAGCCAGCAAGCCGTATTCGATGGCCGCAGCCCCGTCTTCTTCATTCCAGAACTTCGACAACAGCGCCTTGATCATGTTTTCTCCCTTGGGGTTGATGGATGAAAGCCTGGCGGCGAAGGCTGAACCGAATCCGAGGGGCACTCGCTGGGTGGGGCGCACCTCGCGGGGCTTCGGGCCCTGTTCTGGGGCCTTCGCCACCAGGAGAGGCAGTGTGTGAAGTCCAATCCCCGTGTCCAAGCGGGTATTGGCCGGAAGCTGTCCAAGGTCAAGGGTTGGGGGGGCCTGGGTGACCGGCGTCAATCCGCTCGGGCACTCGCCAGGCGGGCGGGGTCAGGTGCCGCAGCCGCTGGCGCAGCGCATGTCCCGATGGCGCAAGGTGCCATCGCGCCCAGCGGGTAGGCCGCCTAAAATCGAGGCCCCTGCGCTTGGTGCCCGCTGTGGCCCTCCTTCCCCGTGCTTCATCCTCAACGGTATGACGTGATCGTCGTCGGCGGTGGCCATGCTGGCACCGAAGCCGCCTTGGCCGCGGCCCGCATGGGCTGCCGCACCCTGCTGCTCACCCATCACATCGAAACCCTCGGGCAGATGAGTTGCAACCCCTCCATTGGGGGCATCGGCAAGGGCCACCTCGTCAAGGAGGTGGATGCGCTGGGGGGGGCGATGGCGGCGGCCACCGACGAAGCCGGCATCCAGTTTCGAATGCTCAATGCGAGCAAAGGGCCCGCCGTGCGCGCCACCCGCGCGCAGGCCGACCGGGTCTTGTATCGGGCCGCCATCCGCCACCGCCTAGAGAACCAGCCGAATCTGGACATCTTCCAGCAGGCGGTGGACGACTTGATACTCGAAGGTGACCGCGTGGCGGGGGCTGTAACACAAGTGGGCATTCACTTCGCTGCGCGGGCTGTGGTGCTCACGGCCGGCACCTTCCTGGACGGCCGCATTCACGTGGGCCTGGAGCACCACAGCGCCGGGCGCGCGGGCGACCCACCGGCCGTGCGCTTGTCGGCCCGCCTGAAGGAGCTGCGCCTGCCCCAGGGCCGCCTGAAGACCGGGACCCCGCCGCGCCTGGACGGCCGCACCATCGATTTCAGCCGCTGCACCGTGCAAGCCGGCGACGGCATGCCGGGCCCCCAGGGGGAGGCCCCTCTCGGCCCGATGCCGGTGTTCAGTTTCCTGGGCACGCCTGACCAGCACCCACGGCAATTGCCCTGTTGGATCACGCACACGAACGAGCGCACCCACGCCATCATCCGCTCGGGCTTCGACCGCAGCCCCATGTTCACCGGCGTGATCGAGGGCGTTGGACCGCGCTACTGCCCCAGCATCGAAGACAAGATCAACCGCTTTGCGGACAAGGATAGCCACCAGATCTTTCTGGAGCCCGAGGGGCTCAGCACCCACGAGTTCTACCCCAACGGCATTTCCACCTCCTTGCCCTTTGATATTCAACTCGCTGCGGTGCACACGATTGCGGGCTTGGAGCGGGCGCACATCGTTCGCCCGGGCTACGCCATCGAGTACGACTACTACGACCCACGCTCCCTCAAGACCAGCTTCGAATCCAAGGTGATCAGCGGTTTGTTCCTGGCCGGGCAGATCAATGGCACCACCGGTTATGAGGAGGCCGCCGCCCAAGGCTTGTATGCGGGGATCAACGCGGCGCTGCAAACCCAAGGCCGCCCGGCCATGACGCTGCGCCGCGATCAGGCCTATCTGGGCGTGCTGGTGGACGACCTGATCACCAAGGGCGTGACCGAGCCCTACCGCATGTTCACCAGCCGAGCCGAGTTCCGCTTGCAACTGCGGGAAGACAACGCCGATGCGCGGCTCACCGAGTTGGGGCGCTCGCTTGGCCTGGTCGATGATGTCCGTTGGGGCGCGTTCAACCGCAAGCGCGATGCGGTTTCACGTGAAACCGAGCGACTGAGGTCCACGTGGGTCCACCCGGGGATTCTTTCGGCCGAGGTGGCTGAGCGCGTGCTGGGCAAGGCCCTGGAGCGGGAATACAGCCTGATCGACCTGCTCCGCCGCCCGGGCGTGGGGTTTGACGCGGTGGCTGAAGTGGCGGCACTCGCCCGCCCCGAGGCGGGTGTTTCACGTGAAACCTTGCGCCTGGAGTTGGGCGAGTCGCTGGCCGACTCGGTGGTGGAGCAGGTCGAGATTGCCACCAAGTACGCCGGCTACATCGACAAGCAAGTTGAGGAGGTGGCCCGTACGGCCCACTACGAACACCTCAAGCTCCCGGAAGACTTCGATTACGGCGCGGTGGCCGCCTTGAGCTTCGAGGTGCGTCAGAAGCTCAGCCGCCATCGCCCGGAAACCCTGGGTCAGGCGTCGCGCCTTTCCGGCGTCACCCCCGCGGCCATTTCCCTGCTGCTGGTGCACCTGAAAAAGGGGCGTTTTCGGGGTTTTGAGGGCCGCATCGGGGTCGACGCGGCTTGAGTGCCTTCGACCCCCGGGCCCAGCTGCCTGGCGCGCTTGACGCGTTGGGTTTGGCCCTGAGCGCCAGGGCCCAAGACCAGCTCCTGGCGCATCTGAGCCTGATCGGCAAATGGGGCCGGGTCTACAACCTGACGGCGCTTCGGGACCCGGCCGAGATGTTCACCCACCACCTGCTGGACAGCCTGGCGGCCGTGCGGCCCTTGGCGGCTCATTTGACCGCGCGCGGGGCTCCACACTCGGCGGTGGCGCAACCCGCCCCGTCGGCGGGGGCCACTGCCGGGTGCCATGTCTTGGATGTGGGGTCCGGCGCCGGTTTGCCCGGGGTGACACTGGCCATTGCGCTGGGTGAGGTGCTGGCCGGGATGGACAGCCCCTCGGCACGGGGCCTCAAACCCGTGCCCGTTCGGGTCACCTGTGTGGATGCCGTGGCCAAGAAAGCGGGTTTCATCCGCCAGGTCGGGGCCGAATTGGGCTTGAGCCCGCTCCAGGCTGTGCACGGACGCATCGAATCCTTGAAGATGGTGCCGGCGGATGTGATCACGTGCAGGGCGTTCGCCAGCCTGTCCGATATCGTGGGGCTCACCCAGGCGCATCTGGCACCCGGTGGTGTCTGGATGGCCCTCAAGGGCGTGATGCCCCAAGACGAGATCGCCGATTTGCCCGCTGCCGTGGAGGTGTTTCACGTGGAACCCCTGCAAGTCCCGCATCTGGACGCCCAGCGCTGTCTGGTGTGGATGCGCCGTCGCGCCACAACCGGATTCTCTTAAGCAC
>RFTU01000131.1 GCA_009923315.1 Betaproteobacteria bacterium | reverse complement strand
GCTTGCAGCCGAAGTGGTCTTCAATCTCGGCCACCGTGGCGAAACGGAATCCGCCCTTGAGGCCTTCGACCTTGCCGGCCTTCACTTCATTGAGCTCGTGGTCGCCACGCACGAGCAGCAGCCACACGGTGGTCTTCTTCACCGTGCCGTCGTCGGCCAGTTCATCAGTGGCCAGCACCAGACTCTTGACGGTCTGCTGCAGCGGCAGACTCAACAATTGAGCCACATCGGCGCAGGTGCTCTTGCCCGGCGTGGGCGTCTTGGCCAGGGGCAATGCGGCCGCTGCGCGCGCAGGCAGCAGGGCCACGGCCTCGGCCAGTTCGATGTTGGCGGCGAAGTCGCTGGTGGGGCAGTAGACGATGGCGTCTTCACCCGTGTCGGCGATCACCTGGAACTCGTGCGAGAGGTCACCGCCGATGGCGCCGGTGTCGGCCGCCACCGCACGGTACTGCAGCCCGAAGCGATCGAAGATGCGCTTGTAGGCCGCAAACATGGCCTCGTAGCTGCGGGCTGCAGCCGCGGCATCACGGTCGAAGGAGTAGGCGTCCTTCATCGTGAACTCGCGACCGCGCATGATGCCGAAACGCGGGCGGCGTTCGTCGCGGAACTTGGTCTGAATCTGATACAGATTCTTGGGCAGCTGTTTGTAGCTGCGCAGCTCCTGGCGCGCGATGTCGGTCACCACCTCTTCGCTGGTGGGCTGGATGACGAAGGCTCGCTCATGCCGGTCCTGGATGCGCAGCAGCTCGGGGCCCATCTTGTCGAAGCGTCCCGTTTCCTGCCACAGCTCGGCGGGTTGCACCACGGGCATGGTCAGCTCGATGGCGCCGGCGCGGTTCATCTCCTGCCGAATGATGGCTTCGACCTTGCGGATGACGCGCAAGCCCATGGGCATGTAGTTGTAGATGCCCGCGCCCAGGCGCTTGATCAGGCCCGCGCGCATCATCAGCTTGTGGCTGAGCACTTCGGCATCGGCGGGTGCTTCCTTGAGGGTGCTGATGAGGAATTGAGTGGCTTTCATCGACGGAGGTGGGCCCTCACGGTGTCGTGCAGGGGCCCGCAAGACAAGGCGGGATCACGGTGGCTGGACTCCAGTGGCGCCACAGCAGCAAGACCGATGGCACCGACCCGATGGCTACAGGGTTAGCGAGGATTCGCTGCCCGCATGAAGCCGGTGCAATAATCGATTCAACTTAAAAATTGGGGTTTTGATTATGCTCGACCGTGAGGGTTTCAGACCCAACGTCGGCATCATCCTGCTCAACGGTCGCAACCAGGTGTTCTGGGGCAAGCGGCTCAAGACGCATTCCTGGCAGTTCCCTCAAGGCGGCATTAAGCACGGGGAAACGCCCGAGCAGGCGATGTTCCGCGAATTGCACGAAGAGGTGGGCCTGAGGCCCGATCATGTGCAGATCATCGCGCGAACGCGGGACTGGCTGCGCTACGAAGTGCCCGAGCATTACATCCGGCGTGAGTCGCGCGGCCACTACCGTGGCCAGAAGCAGATCTGGTTTCTGCTCAAGCTGATCGGGCGGGACAGCGACATGAACTTGCGCGCCACCGACCACCCCGAATTCGACGCCTGGCGTTGGAACGACTACTGGGTGCCTTTGGACGTGGTGATCGAGTTCAAGCGAGGCGTGTACGAAATGGCGCTCACTGAATTGGCGCGCTTTTTGCCGCGGGCCCACTCGAACAACCGCTATTTGCGCAGCGGTATGCGCGGACACGGCGGCGGGCCCGCACACGATCCGAGCCAGGGCCAGGCTGAGCAGGGCTCAGGTCGTGTCCAAGTGCCCGCAAACGGGGATGCGGTTCTGGCGCCCGAGGCGCCGACGGCCGCTCCACAGGTGGCGGCGGTCCCGGCGGTCACACCAGGATCAGATTCGCCCGGTCAATGAGCTCGGGCTCGTACACATAGCCCAACACCGACTCGATCTGTGACGAGGCCTTGCGCGCGATGAGCCGCGCTTCGGTGCTCGAGTAGTTGGACAGCCCCCGGGCGATCGCGCTGCCATCAGCACGCCGCACCGCGATCACATCACCTCGGTGGAATTCGCCTTCCACCTCCACCACCCCAATGGGCAGCAGGCTCTTGCCCTCGGCCAGCAGCTTGGCCACCGCACCGTCGTCCACGGTGACGGCCCCCCGCAGCTGCAGGTGGTCGGCCATCCATTGCTTGCGGGCAGCGAGTTTGGGCGTGGTGGACACGAGTGCCGTGCCGATGGCTTCACCGCGCGCCAGGCGCAGCAGCACATCCGGCTCGCGGCCCCAGGCGATCACGGTGGAGGCGCCGCTGCCGGCGGCGCGCTTGGCCGCCAGCACCTTGGTGATCATGCCACCCTTGCCCAGCGACGAGCCGCTTCCTCCGGCCATCTGCTCCAACGCCACATCACCGGCGGCGGCCACCTCGATGAACCGGGCAGCCGGATCCTTGCGGGGGTCGGCGCTGTACAGGCCCTTTTGGTCCGTGAGGATGACCAATGCATCGGCTTCCACCAGGTTGGCCACCAGGGCCCCGAGGGTGTCGTTGTCGCCGAACTTGATCTCGTCATTGACCACCGTGTCGTTCTCGTTGATCACGGGCACGACCTGCAGCGACAGCAGGGTCAGCAGCGTGGAGCGCGCGTTGAGATAGCGCTCGCGGTCGGCCAAGTCGGCATGGGTGAGCAGAACCTGTGCACTGTGCAAGCCCTGTTCGCGCAGCAGCGATTCATACATCTGCGCCAGGCCCATCTGACCCACGGCGGCAGCGGCCTGAAGTTCGTGCAGTTCCTTGGGCCGCGTGGACCAACCCAGCCGCTTCATGCCCTCGGCGATGGCCCCGCTGGAGACCATGATCACCTCGCGGCCCTGCTGGGCCAGCGCGGCCATCTGGCGGCACCAGTTGCCGATGGCCTGCGCATCCACGCCGCGGCCTTCATTGGTCACCAGGCTGGACCCCACCTTGATCACGATGCGGCGGGCATCTCGCAGCACAGCAGGGTTAAGGGTAGCGGCGTCGCTCATGGCACGGTTCAGTCGCGGCGGAATCGGGGGTCGTCCACCTCAGGCTGGGGCAAGACCTCGGCCGAGGCCTCAAAGCGCGCATCGGGCTCGGGGATCACCGGCGCGCGGTGGGCGGCTACGTGGTCATAGATGGCGTGGATCAGGGGGTCCAACCCCTGACGCGCCAGCGCGGAAATCTCGAAGACCGGACCCTTCCACTTGAAGCGCTTGACGAAGTCCTTCACACGGGCCGCCCGTTCATCGGCGGGCACCATGTCCATCTTGTTGAGCACCACCCAGCGAGGCTTCTGGTGGAGCGCTTCGTCGTACTTGCGCAGTTCCTCGACGATCGCCTTGGCGTGAGTCACGGGGTCGGCATCATCAAAGGGCGCCAGATCCACCAGGTGCAGCAGCAGCTCGGTGCGCTGCAGGTGGCGCAGAAACTGGTGGCCCAGGCCGGCCCCTTCGGCGGCCCCCTCGATCAGCCCGGGGATATCGGCCACTACGAAGCTCTTCTCGGGGGCCACGCGCACCACGCCCAGGTTGGGATGCAAGGTGGTGAAGGGGTAGTCGGCAATTTTGGGCCGGGCGTTGGAAATGGCGGCGATCAGCGTGCTCTTGCCGGCATTGGGCATGCCCAGCAGGCCCACGTCGGCCAGCACCCGCAACTCCAGCCGGAGCTTCTTGGCTTCGCCCGGCCAGCCGGGGGTTTTCTGGCGCGGTGCACGGTTGGTGCTGGTCTTGTAGTGCAGATTGCCGAAACCTCCGTCGCCCCCTTTGCACACCAACACCTTTTCGCCGGGCACGAGCAACTCGGCCACCACCTGATCGGTGTCGGCGTCGCGCAGGATGGTGCCCACCGGCATGCGCAGCACGATGTCATCGCCGGCGGCACCAAACTGATCGGATCCGCGGCCAGATTCGCCGTTGCGGGCCTCGTGCCGGCGCGCGTAGCGGTAGTCGATCAGCGTGTTGAGGTTGCGGTCGGCTTCGGCCCAGAC
>RFTU01000014.1 GCA_009923315.1 Betaproteobacteria bacterium | reverse complement strand
TGGAGGCGATGTTGTCGATCATGGTCGTCTCCTGCGGATCAGATGGGGTTGGAGGGGAGGGGGGGTGAGTCAGTCCCCAAGCCCAACATGGTACGGGCGATTCGGGCTGCCGCACCATCGGGTTCGATATCGAGCGCTTGGCGCAGTGCCTGTGATGCCCTTGAAGGCTCATGGCTCAGCTGCAGAGCCAGGCCGTGGAAGGCGGCCAGCAGTGCACGATCCTCCTTCAGTTGAGCCGTCGCTGCATCCTCGCGGACCGGTGATTCGGCCGCCGTTGTCCCTTGCTTGGCGCCAACGGCGAACTGCTCGAGCAGTTTCCGACCGCGACGGAGAACCTTCTCGGCCTCCTCGGGCTGACCTTCGTTGAAATGACTCGACGCCTCACCGATATAGGGAAACGCTCGGTGTGGACGCAGCAACTGGAGTACCGCAAAGGTGTCCACGGCCTGCCGATGCAGGCCGGCAGCGACCGCGACAAACCCTACGTCGCTCAGCAGCCGAATGTCATCGGGCTGAAGCGGTGGGGGCAGCGGCGGCTCCGGGAGAGGCACTGGGTGCGTGGGGGCTGGTTGCAACGGCATGGCGGACAAGGCGTAGCAGGGCCTGAGCCCGCTGAACCAAAGGTGCGTGTTCTGGATTCTCTGCAGCGACCGATTCAACCGCCTTCAAGGCGTGGCGCGCCATGGCCGGCTCCCCAATGGACAGCATCGACTCGGCGAGGTTGAGCAGGTGACGGGGATTGGCTGGATCAAAGTGACTGGCCAGCGAGAAGGCCATCACCGCCTGAAGATGCTCTCCCTGCCCGGCGCGGGCGGTTCCAAGGCCACTGAGGTAGCGTGCCTCCGTCGGCCGCTGAGCAGCCAGGAAGGCGAATAGAGAACCCGCCTGACCATACTGGCGGCCGGACAGCGCCGTGTAGGCCACCCCATACAAGGCTTCCTGCACGTCGTCTTCGAGCACCCTCACGCGCGTGGCCTTGCGAAGGGATTCGGCGAGTTGCTCGAAGTCCGATCGGAGTTGATCAAGCAGTTCAATGGAGGATTCGGCGGTCATGGTGTGGAGCGAATCAGAGGTTGCGGCTGATGTCCTTGATGTTCTGCGTCTGCTGCAGTGCCTTGAGGGTCTCCATGACCGCCTGCAAGGTCTCCTTGCTTTCGCCGAGCATCGAATGCGCCTCCTGGTACTGCTTCTCCAACCGGTTCAGACGCCCTTCCGTGAGCTTGACGGCCTGATCGTCCTGGGATGCCGAGTACTCTCCCTGAGCCTGCGCCATGCTGCCGCCGGCGCTGAGCACCCGGGCTGACGCCTCGCCGATCGAGTTGTAGGCCTGGGCGTTGGCGTTGGCGCCGAGCGACTTGCCCGCCATCGCGCCTTGCGCCATGCCTGATGCGATGTTGATGCAGCAGGACACCACAGCGGCCGTGTGGCGTTTTTGCGCGGCCTCCTTCATGTGTCCGACCTGGGATTCCAGAGCTTTCACCGATTCTTCCAGCGCAGTGCTCATGTCCTGCCTTTGGGCCTTTCGGTTTTCCCTCTGGGCCATGTGGAGCAGTCGCGTCACCTCGGACAAGCCCATCTGAATTTCCTGGGATTCGAACTGGGTCAGGGCGGCATGGAGCCCTTGGCCGGAGACCACAGGCGACTTGGGCGGCGGCAGTCCTTCGTTGGGGTTGGCGTCGGGGCTGTTCAATCGTGGCGTGTACTGCATCTGCTCCGTCTGACGCTCCAGACTGCCCTTGGCGATCGAACCCTGGGTACCCGCCACCTGCTCGTGGGCGTGACCGCCTTCGGTTCGAGGGGTCGTCACGCCGAGCGGTTGGTTCAGTGGGCCGTTGCCGGAGGAGATGGGGTTCATGATGCTCTGATCCTGTATGCGCGCTGCGGGCTGGGCGATCAGCCGCTCAGCCGCATGTTGGCTGCCGTGCTGACGCTCAGATCGCGTGTGTTCTGGACGGATTCCGATGCCCGCGCCATGTGTTCCTGCATGCGCTGGCTGATTTCCTTGATGAATTCAGTATTCTCCTGCATGTACTTCATCAGGCGGGTAACCTGCCCCTTGAGTTCCTCAGCGCGGGCGTCCGCCAAGTCCGCCTCTCGCTTGAGGTCAGCCACCTGCCAGTTCACGACCGAGGTGCCGATCGTGGTTCCAGACTGCAGGACGGAGGAGCCGGCCTGAACCCGTGCCGAGGCCTTGCTGATCTTGCCGGTGGTCTCGGCGATGTCCTCGGTGGTGTTGACCACCTTTTGAGTCGACTGGGTGACCTTGCTCGAGGTGTCGGCCACTTTGGTGGACGTTTCAAGGCTGGACTTGGCCACCTTGCCTGACATGTCGGTCATCTCGATGCCGGTCTCGGCGGTCTTGGCTGCCTTGTCGGCCACCGTCTTGGCCAAGCGGGCACTGGCCTTGACCGAGGCCACCCCCACGGCGACCGCCACGGCGATCTCCACGCCCACGCCAACCCACATGGCGGTCTTTTCATCGACACCGCATTCCTTGAGCAAGGCCGTGACGCCATGGCCGATCGTGGGGCGCCACCCGATGGGCTCCTTGCCGTCCTTGATGCGTTGTTCATCCACGATGTCCATCACGGTGCTGGCGATGCCACTGGCTCCTTGAACCATCAGAAACACGCCCAACGGTGCGCCCACGCCGGTCTTGGTCAACAACGCGCCCGTGACGATGGCCGCGGCAGAGGTGACGATGCTCAGCGCCTTCCCCAAGCCCTTGAACAGCTTGGACCAGAACCCGCCTTCCTTCTTCATCGCCTCTTCGGCTTTTCGGGCGGATTCCTGAATGGCCTTGATCCGCTCGTCCGAAGCCTTCTGGCGACGGACTTGATCCGAGCGGATCTCAGAGCCGAGCACTTTCATGGAGATCTCGCTCTCCTTGGCCGAGAGCATTTCCAGCAGGGCGTCGGCATCCGGTCCGTTGAGCCGTGCTTCATCGATGTTGTACCCGGGTAGGACAGGCTTGGTGCCGGTGTTGTTGGGGCCGGAGATCAAGCCTTGGAGTTGGCTGCGCAGTTTGGGGTCCAGTCCGCCGTGCTGGGCCGAATCGCCCAATGCACCGGCCGGGGCGGTCGTGCGCTCTTGCCGCTGCGTGCCCAGCGCCTCGGACTGCGGAAGGTCGCCCGAGCGCGAGACAGAGCCCAGGGATGGCGACTGGCTCCCAGGAATCGGACTCATGCCCGACTTCCTTTGAGCAGCGGCAGGATCCCCAGCGCCCTATCCCGGTACGTGGCGACGGCGCCGTCCTGCGCCTGGCGGATGACGAATTCCAGGCAATCGCAGGCCTGCTCCACCTGGCCCAGAGCGATGAGGCACTCTCCCATGTGGAACACCGGAACGGGGTCCATCATGTCGTGGGTCGAGGCCATGAGGTAGTAGTTGATTGCCCGCTCATGGTTCCCCTTCATCTGATGGGCACTGCCCAGGGCCATGGGGAAACGGCGATCATGAGGGTTGAGCATGACCAAGGAGCCGAAGAGATCAATGGCGCGGTCATAGTCTCCGACCGAGTAGGCTTGGTGGCCGATGGCATACAAGGCCTCGAGATGGCGCGGCTCAAGCCCCTGGAGGTCGGACAGGGTGCCGCCACTGGCCAAGTACCGGACGAATTCATCCCAGACCGCGCGGTCTTCGTCGGCGACCGCCGGCGCACTGCTGACCTCGGCCGCGCCCTCATCAGTGGAACGGCTGGGGGAGCGGGTATCCATCAGCTGGCCGCGCCGTCAGAGGTTGTTGGACAGCTTCTGCTTGGTGTCGGCGTCGCCCTTGATGACCGTGGTCAAGGCGTTCATGGCGGCGTCCATCCGGCCCTTGATGGTCTGAATGTCGATCATCTGAAGTTGGGAGTCGGCACCCAGGGCGTCCATGTTGGCCTTGAGCTTGGCCTTGAGTGAGTCGACGAATGCGTTCTTGCTGTCGCCCTTGATGAGAGACGGCCCGTCGTTGTGGTGGGACAGGGTGTCGACGTCCAAGCCGCTTCGTGCCGCCGTATCGACCATGCGCGCTCGGGCCAGGTAGGCCTCCTTCTCCGCAGGCTGGAGGTTCTTGCCGCCGCCCGTGGTCAACCACTCCTGCATGCCCTTCTCGTAGCTCACATCCTTGCCTTCGCGCCGCTTCTTGGCGACGTCCATGGCGCACTCACAGGCTTTGTCGTGTTCAGGTAGGTCGGTCCTGCGCTTGGTGCCCGGATCGGCATTGTCAAACCCACTGGCCTTGAACCTTTCCAGGTCCGCCAGCGTTTGGTTGATCTTCTGTTGCTCCCCAAGCTTGGCCCTGTACTCCTGCACCTTGGACTTCATGACCTGCACGTTGGTGTCGTAGGCCATGGCGAACACGGCCTGAATCTGGGCTTCGATGGAGCCCCCGCCCTCGGCGCCGATCTTGCCGAGCGTGTTGTTGAGGACGTTTTGCCCGTGCTGGGTGGAGGAAATATTGGTCACGTTCGAGATCTCCGGCTGTTCAAACGATGTGGGTGAGTTTGTGGTGGATCACGGCGTTGGCCTCGGCCGCCGTATTCGCGGCATCAGTGGATGTGTCGATTCGACCCTTATGGGTCTGGATGTCGATCGTCATGCCATGTTGCGGGGGCGCCGCGTGGTGGCGGCGCTGCCCGTGGTGCGGCTCATGTCGGCCAGGACCTTGGCCCTGGCCTCACGCTCGGCGGCATCCATTTCGGCCATCAACGCTTGAGCCTGCTCTTTGGCTTGGGGGCTGGCAGACGCTGCCACCCGGTCAACCATGGCCTTGGCGCTGGCCAGATCAAAGCCCGCGGCTCGGGCGCGGGCGTCCAAGTCCAAAGCGGCATCCGCTTCGTTGAGAGCCGCCTCCAGCTGTGCCAGGCGTTGACGGTTGGCTTCAATGTAGTCTTGGTCGTTGTTCATGGCGATTTCTTCCCGGGTTCAGACGGCTTGCCTGCAAGCGGCTCACTCAAATTGCGTCAGTGTCGCCTGCACGGTAGCATCAGAACCCTGCAGAGGCAACTCTGAAAAACATCAGAAAGTCAAGCCCAATTTCTCGGGCCATTGCGCATGATCCCCTCATCGACCGTCGGTTACAGCCCGGGCCGCCACAGCTTGCCGCCTGACTCGTCGGCTCGCGGACCGGAAGCGTCCAAGCCGGTTGTGGTGGGTGGGTCAAGCGGTTCCCAAAGAGTCGCCTCGGGGGACTTCCTGGTCAAAGTCAACGCAGCGGGCACGCTGGCCAACGCCGCTGAGGAGCTCACCGCCTCGCTGGCCAGCCGGGTCCACGCGCAGAAAGCCAAAGAGCGCAAGGCCACCGACAGCGCCGTGGAACGCCCGGACCGCCAGCGATTGCAGCTGATGCTGCGGCAATGGGTGGGGCAGGGCGCGGACGACTCAAGTGAAATGGCCGCGCGCCTGCAGCGCCTGGCCGAGCGGATCGCTCGACAGCCTTCGACGGCCCGGCAGGAGGTGGTGGAGGAGTTCGGAGGAGACGCCTCCGCCCAGTACCTGGTGATGTGGGAGCTGTCGCAACTGTTTCAGGAAGGTTTGACAGTCGAGGATCCTGGTGGTAGCGGGCATGCCCATCTTTTGGAGGCGCTGGAGGAGCTCGCGGCCGAAAAGGGCGCTTCCATACAGGCCGACCTCAACACCTTTGAAGCCACCGCCCAACAGCCTCAGTTGCAGGCACAGGCGTTTCGGCAGGCGTACAAGGACGTGGTTCTGGGCACTGAAAGCCTGGCCGATGCCGGTCGGCATCTGCTCAAGGCCACGACAGGGTCCAGTGGCGAGGATTTCATGGCCGTGTTGGCGTCCATGCGCGCGGCCCTGGGGCTGGACCTTGCAGCCATCCGCCACTCGACGGATCCGGCTCGGTTGAAGGCGCTGTTGGTGGACCTTCACAATCTGGAGATCATGTCCACCGTTGTGGATCGCTGCCAGGAATTGAGCCGCACGCTGCAGCAGCGGCACGGATGCCCGCCGCTGCGCACCACGGCATTGGCGTCCGATCTGGTGGCCCTGAGCGGTGAGCGGTGGATCGACTCCATGCGGGTGCTGCGCTTGGGCGAGAGTCACGGGTCCTCGCATTCCCTGAGCGCTGCTGTGGACCTGTTGACGGGCATGCGTCAGGCGCTTCGGGAGTTGCCCGTTTGGGCGTTTCAGTCCGAAGAGGCGCGCCTGTCGGTGCTCACCGCTGCACAGGATGCGATCGATCACGCCATCGACCGCGAGGAAGGGATCGCATGAGCGCCCAGCATGCCTTGGAGCAGTACGGTCGAGCCCTCGGCGTTGAGGACCTGCATTTCGGCGATCGGGGCTCTTGTCGGCTGCAATGGCAGGACGGCACGGCCCTGTGCATCGAGGAGTTCGCCGCCGACATCCTGGTGTGTCTGGAGATTCCTTCACCGCACGTCACGGCGGACCACCTGCTCAAGGCCCTGCACCTGTGCGATATGACCATGAACTCTCGTGCCCCTGCGGTGCCTTCAGAGATCGGTTCGGTGCAGGTCGGACTGTCGGGCCGCGGGCACGAATGTTGTCTGGTGGCCTGCAGTCGGATTCGTCAGGCATCGCCTTCAGGTGCTGACTTCGAGCACGCGGTGGAGCGGATCCTGCAGTGGCGTCGGCGCTGGAACGAAGCCTGTGATCGGCATGGGGTCTGACCTGTCGGATACTGCGCCAACGTCCAACGGCGCGTTGCGCCATCCCGAAAGACTTGGAGTCTGACACATGGCCACGGTACCCCTGGCGACCTCGCTGCGGCTTGACTACGGCATCCAGCAGATCATCGACGCCGATGTTTCGGTGTCGCACATGCCCGAGAGGGCTGAAGTGCTGCCCACGGGCTTGGTGTTCGAGGACGCGCTGTCGCAGATCCTGCGCAACGATGGGTCGCGCCGCAGTCTGGCCGACTGGATTCGGCCGGTGATTGACGACGAACGCGTTCTGACGGTCCCGGGCTTCAACGATGGGCTGAACGAGGCTCTGCAGTGCATGGACCAGGCCGTCAAGGAGGCAAGAACACCCGAGCAGGCCGCGCCGTTCAAGAGGGCGGCTCGTCAACTGCGTGAAATACAGTCGCTGCGTGGGGAGTGCCGTGCCATGTTCAGCGCCTTGTTTCAGGGCTAAGCCCAGACAACGCCGCCGTCCCGATGTGTACACCCCGCGCCAGACAGGTCATGCAAATGCTCGGAGCGCTGTTTCTTCAGCAAGGCATGCCGGAGAGGGCCTTGGCGCTGTACGCCGCACTGGATGCCGAGGAACCGGCCCGGCCCGAGCACCTTCGAGGCGTGGTGTTGTCACTCTCGCGCATGGGTCGGCATGAACAGGCCCTTCAAGCACTGGACCGCCTGGCGCTGGCCGGCGGTGTGGATGCGCGCTTTCATCTGATCCGCGCGCAGACCCTGGCACATCTCGATCGGACGGACGAGGCGGCCTCGTCCATGCGGGCGTATGTCGATTCCCAGGCCAGCGCCGAAACCGGGGCCTTGCAGGGGGGCTCGCCTTGAGCATCCTGAGCCTGTTCCAACGGCTGGCGTTGGCGGCCTCGCAGCGCAACGACATTGTGCTGGCGGTCATGATGGTGGCCATCATCTTCATGATGATCCTGCCGCTGCCGCTGCTGTTGGTGGACATCCTCATCGGCATCAACATGACCTTGTCGGCGGTGCTGCTGATGGTGGCCATGTACCTGCCCTCGCCCCTGGCCTTCACGTCCTTCCCTTCGGTCCTGCTCATCACCACGCTGTTTAGGCTGGGCATTTCGATCGCCACGACACGGCTCATTCTTCTGCAGGGAGACGCGGGCAAGATCATCGAAACCTTCGGCAACTTCGTGGTCGGGGGCAACCTCGTGGTGGGCCTGGTCGTGTTCCTGATCCTGACGATCGTTCAATTCGTGGTCATCACCAAAGGGTCGGAGCGAGTGGCTGAAGTGGCGGCCCGCTTCTCGCTGGACGCGATGCCGGGCAAACAGATGTCCATCGATGGCGACATGCGCGCCGGCACCATCGACATGGAGGAAGCCAAACGACGGCGGAACAATGTCGAGAAGGAGAGCCAGCTCTATGGCGCGATGGATGGCGCGATGAAGTTCGTCAAGGGCGACGCGATCGCCGGACTCATCATCGTGGCCGTCAACCTCCTGGGTGGCATCCTGATTGGCACGATGCAGCGCGGCCTGCCGGTGGGCAAGGCCGCCGAGGTCTACTCCATTCTGTCCATCGGCGATGGGCTGATCTCGCAGATTCCAGCGCTGTTCATTTCGGTGTGCGCCGGCATCATCGTGACGCGGGTGCAGACCGATGGCGCAGGCGCATCCAACGTGGGCCGCGACATCGGCCAGCAGATCCTGGCGCAGCCCCGCGCTTTGATCATCGGAGGCTGCATCGCACTGGGCATGGGCCTGATTCCCGGCATGCCCACCGCGGTGTTTCTGGCCCTGGCCGTGCCGCTGATCGGCATGGGGATCGCGCTGCGTCCGCGCCGATCGGTGGATGCCAAGACAGGTGAAGTGACGGAAGTACCGGCCATGGAGTCGGTTGCCAGCCCGGCGAAGAAACCCAAGTCTGACGGCACGGATGAGTTCGTGCCCACCGTGCCGCTGATGTTGGACATTGCGGCGGACATCCGGGATCAGATTTCAGCTGATCTGATCAACGACGACCTGATCAAGGCCCGACGAGCCCTGTACTTTGATCTCGGGGTGCCGTTTCCCGGCATCCAGTTGCGCTTCAACGAGCAGTTGCCGGCCGGGAGCTACACGATCATGCTGTCGGAAGTGCCGGTAGCGATGGGTCGCATTCGGCCGCGGCATCTGTTGGTTCGTGAGCCCGAGGCCACCCTGCGCGCGTTGTCGCTGGAAATCGAGATCGACAAGCCCTTCCTTCCGGGCATCGAGACCGTCTGGGTGGACGCCGCTGTTGAGGATTCCCTGCAGCGTGCCGGCTTGGCCTTCATGAAGCCCAGCCAGATCGTCACCTATCACCTGGCGACGGTGCTGCGCAAGTACTCCTCGGACTTCATCGGCGTGCAGGAGACCCGCTTCCTGCTCAGCGCCATGGAGCAGCGCTTTCCGGACCTGGTCAAAGAGGCCATGAGGGTCATGCCGGTGCAGAAGATCGGTGAGATCCTTCAGCGACTGGTCTCCGAGGACATCTCCATCCGCAATCTGCGATCGATCCTGGAGGCCTTGGTGGAGTGGGGTCAGAAGGAGAAGGACTCCGTGCTGCTGACGGAGTATGTTCGCGGGGCTCTCAAGCGTCACATCAGCCACAAGTACTCGGGCGGGCAGAACATGCTGCCGGCTTATCTGCTGGCCCCTCGAGTCGAAGAGGCGGTGCGGGGTGCCATTCGTCAAACGTCGGCGGGAAGCTATCTGGCGCTGGATCCGAATATGAGCAAGCAGTTGGTGGACAACATCCGTCGGACGGTGGGGCAACTGCCCTCGATCGGCACCCGCCCCGTGCTGTTGGCTTCCATGGACATTCGCCGCTACATGAGAAAGCTGATTGAGCAGGACCTGCACGATTTGCAGGTGGTCTCCTATCAAGAGCTGACCCCCGATGTGAACATCCAGCCGCTGGCGCGCATCGATCTTTAGCATGGATCACGAATGAAGCGGCGACTCATGAGGCAGGTCGATGGCAGCGCCTGATTCTGAGGGGATCACCACAGCATCCTCTTCAGAGTTCGAACTGCGGGTTCTCGGGGGCCTGCAAGCCGGGGCGCGGGCGCATTTGATTGCCGATGGGCGTTGGATCACGCTGGGACGGGATGGTGACGCGGACATCGTTCTGCGGGAAGCGCCCTTCCAGCAGGCCGCTGTGCGCTGGTCCGACGGAGCCTGGTGGTGGCGTCTGGGACAGGGGCCCGAGCGAGTATGGCCAACGGGGTACGGCCTGCGCGCGGCGTCCTTGACACTCGCCGTTGGTGAGGTCGGAACGGCTTGGTGTTCACCGGATCAAATGATCGAGGCCGCTGAGCTCGATCACGAAGTGCAGGGCATTCAAGGCGAAGACGGCGCGGCGAAGGCCGCAGACTCCGCCGCATCGGGCGGTTTGCCCAACTCCAGGCCCGCGCAAACGAGCGACCCCGACTCCAGTGGGCTGCAAGGTCTACACGCAGAGTGGGTCCAGCCGGCCTCCTTCGGGGCCGGGGCTGGGAAAGGCGCAGACCGCCCGATCAGGCGCTACGGCTTCTGGCTTTCCTCATGGGGCCTGCTGCTGGCCCTAGGGCTTTGGTGGTGGTCGGCTGGCAGCGAGGATCCGGTGCCGACGGCGCCCTCGGGATCGGGTCAGGGGGGTGCAGCGCGTCAGCCCGATGATCCGGTGGAGCAACTGCGGCGACTGTTGGCACGCCACCCCTTGAGCGACACGCTCACACTGTCGCCCGGCCCCGATGGGCGTGTGTTGATCAAGGGGATCGTTCCCGACGATGAAACCCTGGAGGTCATGCTCAGGCCCGTGCTGGGCTCAGGCCTCAAGGTGTCGCTGCAGGTCCTCACCATGCCCGAGTTTGAATCGCGGGTCCAGGCCTTGGACAGCCTTCTTCCTGCCGATGTTTACGCCTCCGCCACTCCACTGGGGCGTGTGCTGCTGAGGATGGAGGGCGAGCCGGATGCGTCCCTCGATGAGTGGGTCGCGTTGGCGCGAAGCGAGATACCGGAGTCGCTGGGTGTGGAGGTGGAGCGCAAGCCGGCGAGACCCTCGGTGGGGTCGGCGATGTCCCCGAAGTCCAAGGGCGACGCCCCTCCAGGACAGCAAGGCGCGGAACTTCCTCAAGTGATGGCCGTGGTCGGTGGTGCCTCGGCCCATATCGTGTTGAGGGACGGCAGCCGAGTCCTTCCGGGGGGACGGGTCAACGGCCTGACCCTGCGGGAAGTCGGGGCGGCAGAGTTGGTGTTCCAGGATGACGAGGGACTGATGCGCCGGATGCCCAGATGAATCCACCCAATCGGGCGTCACCCCTTGCCGGTGAGCCGTCTTCCCAGACCCTGATCGATCGCCTCCGTGCCCCTGCCGGGGAAGCCGAACGGCAGCGCCTGCTGGTTGCCACAGAGGAGTTGCACCTTCGCCTGCTGGCGGCCTTGCGATCCGGCGCTCCGCGGGAGCACTTTGAAGCCCTTCAAGCCGCTTCCTTGGCCGTTCAGGCGTGCAGGGCTACACTCCAGCGCATCCGGGCTCCTCAGGCGCCTGGCTGAACGCAACCCGGACCCCAATGTGCGTACTCTGACAGGAGCGGATCATGATCGTCGGAAGCTCAACCTCCAGCATCAGCTTCAATTACATCAATGACACCGTGCTGCAGGCCTACATGGCCCGCGAGCAGGACCTGCGCGCCACGGTCCAAAGCCTCAGGGCCAAGGGCTCGGACGTCAGCAACATCGACTTGCTGGATCTGCAGACCAAGGTTCAACAGTGGACCTTGATGACCCAACTCCAGAGTACCCTGACCAAAGAGGTGGGCGATGCGATGAAGGGCATCGTTCAAAAGGCGGCCTAAGAGCGACGCGTCGGCCTCCCTGGGCCCTGTGCCTGGAAAGTGGCAATCTGCGCGTGGTCTGCTTGATCGGGCCGGTTTGGAGTTGCCGGCTCACCAGGCACCGCTCATCACCGACATCCTGGATCGAGACGGCGCGGGCGATCCGGAACTCAGGCGCGATGTTCTTGGTCAGGCCCGCCATCTGAAGCAGGCCGATGATCTGTTGATTCAGCGGCACTCATTGTTGGATCCCAGGGGCATGGCCTGAAAGGCACGGCAGACGTGGCCAGTCGACGCTCGGGTTCGGTGCCCTGACGAGACGCAACCGTCGGCGTATCCTGGCTTGTCGAGAGGGGCACGCGGGGGGAGACCCGGTTCGATCCGATACATCATGGGGCTGGCTGCCCACAACGCACCGCGCCTGAACCGAGCCAACCTGAGAGGGGTGCTGGTCATGCGCCGACTCTTTTGGCAAACGATCCTCAGGAGGAGCAGATCATCGAAGGGCACTTGGGAGAATACGTCCCACCATGATGACCATCACCGACTGGGACGCCCATCAGCTCTCTGAAGCGATCCACTCGCGCGAGGTTTCCTGCCGTGAGGTGATGGCGGCCTACCTGGCGCGTATCCATCACCTCAATCCACGCTTCAATGCCATCGTCAACGTCGCGGACGATGAGGTGCTGCTGGCGCAGGCCGATGTCTGCGATGCCGAACTCGCCCGCGGTCACTCGCGCGGCTGGATGCACGGGATGCCCCAGGCCATCAAGGACGTGGCGCACGCGGCGGGCTTTCCCACCACCTTCGGTTCGCCGCTGTGGCGCAACACCATGGCCACCGAAGACGGGTTGATGGCCGCGCGCATGAGGGCCGTTGGCTGCATCGTCGTGGGCAAGACCAATACCCCCGAATTCGGACTGGGGTCCCATACCTTCAACGACGTGTTCGGCGCCACGCGCAATGCCTGGGACCCTTCCGTGAGCGCGGGTGGCTCCAGCGGCGGGGCGGCAGTGGCCCTGGCCTTGCATCTGTTGCCAGTGGCCGATGGTTCGGACTTCATGGGTTCCCTGCGCAATCCCGCCGCCTGGAACCACGTGTTCGGCATGCGGCCCAGCCAGGGGCGTGTACCCCTGTGGCCCAGTGTCGACGTGTGGATGGGTCAGCTGGGTACCGAGGGCCCGATGGGTCGAAGCGTTCGGGACCTGGCGCGGCTGCTGCACACGCAGGCCGGCTGGGATCCGCGAACGCCGTTGGCGCAGACGGCGCCGCTGGAACCTGTCGATAGGCCGGTTGATCCGCAGGCGGCTGCCCAAGCCCTGCGCGGCTTGCGCGTGGGTTGGCTGGCGGACCTCAACCGGCACCTGGCCATGGAAACAGGCTTGTTGGAGGTGTGCGGTGGGGCACTGCAGCGCCTGCAGGCTGCCGGGGCCATCGTGGAGTCCGTCGGCCCGCCCTTTGAGCCTGATGAGGTGTGGCAAGCCTGGTTGGTGTGGCGCCGGGCCTTGACGGCCCCTCGCGTGTCGGGGCTGTTGACGAAACCCGGTGCCCGCGAACAGATCAAGCCCGAAGCCTTGTGGGAGTATGAGCAGGCCCAGGGCACGCCGCTGAGGGCGCTGACCGATGCCAGCGCGGTGCGCACGCGCTACCTGCAGCACATGCTGGGGCTTTACGAGCGTTTCGATGTGCTGGCCTTGCCGTCCACCCAGGTGTGGCCCTTCCCGATCGAAGAGCGTTGGCCAAAGCGCATCGGTGACCGTGAGATGGACACCTACCACCGCTGGATGGAAGTCACGCTCTACGCGACCTTCGCCGGCCTGCCGGCCATCAGCGTGCCCGCGGGCTTCCATCCCAACGGCCGATGGCCGGCAGGGTTGCAGTTGCTGGGGCGCCCGCGCGGCGATGCGGAGCTGCTGCGGGTGGCGGCCGGCTACGAGGCGGTGGCTGCAGAGGTCCTGGCCAGTCGATCGCCTTGGGCGCAATAGAGAGCCGCCCAACACGCCTTGATGGGATACGCGGTATTCTGGTTCGCATTCGGTCTTGGCTTGAGGTGGCTGGCATGCGCGTATTCACTCGTCGCGTCTCACTGAAATTCGGTCTTTTGGCGGTACTGGCGGCGATGGGTACGCTGATTCCATCTGTCGACAGTTGGGCGCAGGCTTGGCCGAGCGCCAAGCCCATACGCCTGGTGATCCCCTTCCCGCCGGGTGGGGCCACGGACATCATCTCGCGCCAGGTTGCACAGCGTTTGAGCGTGGCGCTTGGCCAGCAGGTGGTGGTGGACAACAAGCCCGGGGCAGGGGGTGCCATCGGATCGGACATGGCGGCCAAGGCGCCGGCTGACGGCTACACCTTGCTGATGGCCACCAGTTCCACCCATTCCATCGGGCCCCTGCTCAACCCCAAGACGCCCTATGACGCGGTCAAGGATTTCGCGCCCATCGTGCACGTGGCCAGTGCGCCCAGCGTGCTCGTGGTGGGGCAGAGCTTCCCGGCCACTTCGGCGCGTGAACTGGTGGATCTGCTCAAGCGCAATCCGGGCAAGTACAACTATGGCTCCAGCGGCATCGGCACCTATCCGCATCTGTCGGCCGAGATGTTCAAGTGGCGCGCCGGGGGTGTGTTTGCGGTGCACATTCCCTACCGCGGTACGGGTCTGGTCATCACCGATCTGGTCTCAGGGCAGATCAGCTTCCTCATGGACAGCATCGTGTCTGCGCAGACCCATATCCGCAGTGGCAAGGTGCGGCCGCTGGCCGTCACCGGCACGAAGCGCTCGCCGACTCTGCCCAACGTGCCCACCTTCGCGGAGGTGGGCGTCCCGGGCATGGAATTGGTGGGCAACTGGTTCGGCTTGTTCGCCCCCGCTGGCGCGCCGGCCGAAGTGGTGGCACGCTTGAACCGTGAGGTCAATGCGATGTTGAAGTCGCCCGAGTTTCTCGAAGGCTTGGACAAGGTGGGTGCGGAGCCCGCCGGTGGCTCTCCCGAGGAGTTCGCACGCACCTACCAACAGGAGGCACAGGCGTGGCGAGGGTTGATCCAGCGGGCCGGGATCAAGGCCGAATGAGGATCCAAGCCACCCGGGCCGCGTGGCCCAGAACGGCCGGTGCAGGCATGCCCCTTCACTCCGCCTGGTGTGATGCGGCCCAATGCGCTGCACGTGCGTTTGGGATGCTGGCCCTGGCCCTGATCTTCGGTTGGGCCTCGGCGGCTGAGCTTGACGTGCCGCCGGGCACTTCAAGCTTCGTCTTCCACGATGGCCGTGGCCGTGCCGACGTGTCCATCACCGTCTACAGCCACCGGCCGGCTCGGTGCGCGGCCAACTGCCCCATCTTGTTCGTGATGCACGGGAACACCCGCAATGCGGAGGGCTACCGCGACCACTGGGTCACTTGGGCCGAGGCGCAGGGCTTCGTGGTGCTGGCCCCCGAGTTCACCCGCAAGGACTGGCCAGGATCGCGCAGCTACAACCAGGGCAACCTGGCGGCTTCAGCCGACCCGCGCCGATGGTCGTATTCCGTCATCGAGCATCTGTTCGACGCGGTGCGCACCACGCAGACGACGTACCGAATCTTCGGGCACTCCGCCGGTGCGCAGTTTGTGCACCGGCTGCTCTATCTGTTGCCGGACAACCGCGCGAGCCTGGCCATCATCGCCAACGCGGGGTGGTACACGCTGCCCGAATGGCGAGAGGGCCGTGCCCCGTACCCCTGGCCGCACTCCTTGGTGAATGCGCGGGTGGGCGAGCCGGGTGCCCGCGCGGCACTGGCCAAGCCCGTGCTGGTGCTGCTGGGTGAGGCCGACACCCAAATCGACGATCCGGATCTGGACCAGGCGCCAGGGTCCAAGGCGCAGGGTCCCCACCGGTTGGCACGCGGTCAGTTCTACTGGGATCAGGTCAACAGCTTGGCACGTGAGTTGGGCATCACCTCACCCTGGCGGTTGGTGAAGGTGCCCGGCGTGGGCCACGACGCCAAGGGCATGACCGAGGCGGCCATCGGCGTGTGGCCCTGAGTGTGGTGTTCGCTTTTCGCGGCCAGCGGCGGCTGGGCCGGTGAAGAGACTCAATCCGGCGTCGCGCCTGAATACTTCACGAGTTGCGCCCACCGGGCCACATCGGCCTTGACGAAGGCGGCGAACTCCTCGGGGCTGGATCCCACGGCCTCACCCGCATCGCCTTCCATGCGGCGACGCACGTTGTCGGCCTTGACGGCTTGTCGCGCCGCGTCGCTGATGCGCTTGACCAGGTCGGGCGCCATGCGCGCCGGGCCGAAGAGCCCAAACCACGCCTGGGAGCTGTAGCCCGGCAGGGCTTCGGCGATGGCGGGAATGTCGGGGAACTGCTGCAGCCGTTTGGGGCTGGTCACGCCCAGGGCGCGCAGCTTGCCGGCCTGAATGAGCGTTCGGGTGTTCACGAAGGGCGCGAACATCATCTCCAGGTTGCCGGCCACGATGTCTGCAACGGCCGGTGAAGTACCCCGATAGGGGATGTTCACGATGTAGACCTTGGCCTGCATCTTGAACGCTTCACCCGCCAGATGCACCGAGGACCCGATCCCACCGAGGCCCATGCTCAGCTTGCCCGGATGGCGGCGCGCGTACTCGATGAGTTCACCGACCGTGCGATAGGGCTGTTGGGGGTTGCACACCAGCACCGACGTGGAAGTGTTGAGCATCGTCAGTGGGGTGAAGTCCGCAATCGGGTCGAAGGGCAGGTTCTTGTACAACGAGGCATTGATGGTGTGGCCGGTGAAGCTGACCAGCAGGTGGGACCCGTCCGGCGCCGACTTGGCCACGACGTCGGCCGCGAGGTTGCCGCCGGCTCCTGACCGGTTTTCCACGATCACGTTGCGTCCCAGCTGACGCCCGAGTTCGGGTGCGATCTCGCGCGCGATGGTGTCGGTGCTCCCGCCGGGCGCCGTTCCCACCCACAAGCGCGTGGTGGGCAGGTTCTGCGCCGAGGCGCGCATCAGCCAGGCGGGCGCTGCGCCCAGGCTACTGGCCGCCGCCATCGATGACAGAACGGTTCTTCGCTTGACAGTCATGGGGTCTCCTGAGGTGTGCGCACCACGCCCTGCTCCAACAGGTTCTGGATGTCGTCTTCGGAATAGCCAAGGTCACGCAGGACGCTGCTGGTGTGCTGCCCGATGGAAGGGGGGTCGAGCCGCAGCGGCAACCGCTGTCCGTCCAGGCTCAAGGGCAGCAGAGCAGAACGGGTGTCCAGCGCGTGGCAAGCCGCGCTGGCATCAGGCGGCACCCGCACGGGTGCCAAGCCGCCCGTGGCCAGCAAGTGCGGATCATCGAAAAGGTCCTGCGGACGGGTGATCGGCGCATGGGGCAGTCCGCGCGCCTCGAAGCGCCGGGCCAACTCGTCTGCCGACAGCACTGCAAAGCGCTCGCGCAGGATGGGCATCGTCCAATCACGCGCGCGCACCCGGTCGTTGTTGCTGCGCAGGCGTTCGTCGTTCTTCAGGTCGGTGAAGCCGAACTCATCACAGAGTTCGGCCCACTGGGAGTCGCTGACTGCGGCCAGGAAGATCTGCTGCCCATCGCGGACATTGAACACGTCGTAGAGCGCCCAGGCGCTGATTCGGTTGGGCATGGGTGCGGCAGGCTTGCCGGTGACCGCATACTGCATCATGTGCTGTGCCACCAGCAGCACGTTGTTCTCGAAAAGGCCGCTCTGCACCTCACCACCCCGACCGGTGGCGTCGCGCCGGCGCAGGGCCGCCAGGGCACCGATGGCACCGAACATGCCGCCCATGATGTCGTTCACGCTGGCCCCCGCGCGCAGCGGGCGACCCTCCGGGCCGGTCATGTAGGCCAGGCCGCCCATCATCTGCACCACCTCATCCAGTGCCGTGCGGTGTTCATACGGGCCGGGCAAGAAGCCCTTGTGCGACACGTAGACCAGACGCGGGTTGAGTGCGGCGAGCGTCGGGTAAGACAGGCCCCATTTGTCCAAGGCTCCGGCCTTGAAGTTTTCGCTGAAAACATCGGCCTGTGCAACCAATCGCAGCACGACTTCTCGGCCACGCGCGTCGTCCAGGTTCACCGCCAGGCTTTCCTTGTTGCGGTTGAATGCCGCGAAGAAGCCCGAGCCCGAACCCAAGAGTCGCCGAGTGGCGTCGCCTGCCAAGGGTTCGACCTTGATGACCTCAGCCCCCAGATCGGCCAGCACCAGTCCGCAGGTGGGGCCCATCACCATGTGGGTGAATTCGACCACCCGGATGCCTTGCAGAGGAAGAGATTCGTTGTTGCTCATGATGCGCCATGGGCATGGGCGGCTGAGGATGCGTCGCGCCAATGTGCCGGCACGCCGGCCTCGGGCGTCATGCCGTACAGGGGTTCGCCGGGCAACCCGCGGCGCAGAGCTTCTCGAGCTTCGATCAACCGCAAAAGGTTGACCCCGGTGCGCACGCCCATCGACTCGAACATGAAGACGAGGTCTTCGGTGATCACATTGCCCGAGGCTCCGGGGGCGTAGGGGCAGCCACCCAACCCTCCCTGGGAACTGTCGAAAGTCCGCACACCGACCTCATAGGCAGCCAGGCAATTGGCCAGCCCAAGGCCGCGTGTGTTGTGCAGGTGCGCCGCGCCGGCCTTCTCGCCAACGGCGTGGCGCAGGCCCGTGAAGAGGCGCCGTATGGCCTCTGGGTGGGCCATGCCGGTGGTGTCGGACAGGCCGATGTCGTCCACGCCGGCATCGGCCAGGGCTTGAGCCAGTCGCAGCACATGCGCTTGCGGCACGTCGCCTTGCAGGGTGCAGCCGAAGGCGGTGGACACGCCGGCCTCCACCTTCACGTGTGGCGCTTGCGCATTGCGCAGGGCCACGACGGCGCGAACCTCCTCGACCATCTCGGCGCAGGTCTTGCGCACATTGGCCAGGCTGTGGGCCTCGCTGGCCGAGACGGGCAGGGTGATCTTGTGCACGCCGGCGTCGAAGGCCGATTGCGCGCCGCGCAGATTGGGCACGAGCACCATCACGGTCAGGCCCGGCAGGGTGAGGGCGTGACGCACCACCTCGGCGGTGTCGGCCAGTTGAGGGAGCAGACGAGCAGGCACGAAGGAGCCGACTTCGATTTCCCTCAGGCCACTGGCATGCAGCTCGGTCAGCCATGCCTGCTTGTGGTGCAGGGGCATGGTGGCCTTGACACTCTGCAGCCCGTCTCGCGGGCCGACTTCGCTGATGAGGACCGAGTCCATGGTCGTGTGGGGAATCACCCTGTCAGTGTAGTCAGCCCCGTGTTCGTCCATCGACTGGCGCCGGCACGTCCTGCGCCGGCCAGGCCCAAGGGCGATTCAGGCGGTCCTGTGACTCAAACGCCTCAATGGCCTCACGATGGTCCCATGCGCGGTCAATGGCATCCCGCCCGGTGAGCAGCATGTCGCGGTCGTCGGGGTCGAAGTTGAAGGGGATGCCGGATCCATGGGTGGTCTGCGAGGGGGGCGACGCCCGATGAATTCGAAGGGCTGCGAGGTCCACGCGCAGTGTCAGTGATCCGGTCAGCGCTTCGTCCGCCAGTTGCTGCACCTGATCCATCGGCAGTTCAATGGTCAGGAGCCCGTTGCGGACACTGTTCTGGCGGAAGATCGCACCGAACGACGGGGCGATCACGCAGCCGATACCGAACTGCTGCAGCGCCCAGACGGCCATCTCTCGAGAAGAGCCGCAACCGAAGTTCCGCCCCGCGATCAGGACACGCGCCTGGCGCCACGGCTGACGGTTCAGGATGAAGCTGGGGTCTTCCTGGCCATCGGATGCCCGGTAGCGCCAAGGTGCAAACAGCTTGGGCCCGAAGCCTTCGCGCGAAGGCGAGGTGATCTCGCGCGAGGGGATGATGACATCCGTGTCGATGTGATCGTGCATCAGGGGGGCGGCGAGTCCGCAGACCTGATCGACTCGATGGGTATGGGTCATGTGGAGACAGGCGCCTTAGGCTGCGCGGGTGAGCAAAGGTCTTGGGTCGGCGATGCAGCCGGCCACGGCCGACGCCGCCACGGTGGCGGGACTGGCCAGATGCGTGCGCACGCCGGGCCCCTGTCGGCCTTCAAAGTTGCGATTGGTGCTGCTGATCACGCGCCGAACAGGACCAAGGTCTTCGGCGCCCGAGTAGAAGCACAGGGAGCAACCGCTGGCACGCCACTCGAACCCGGCATCCTGAAAGATGCGGTGAAGTCCTTCGGCCTCTGCGGCCGCGCGCGTGGGCATCGAGCCCGGCACCACGATGGCCCGCACACCGGGGGCGACATGGCGGCCCCTGACCACGGCGGCGGCGGCCCGCAGATCGGGCAAGCGGCTGTTGGTGCATGAGCCGATGAAGGCTGCATCGATGGGAATGCCCTTGAGCGTCATGCCCGGCCGCAGATCCATGTAGTTCAGAGCGCGTTCCATCAGGGCGCGCCGCGTGGCCGATTCTGCTTGCGCCGGGTCTGGAACCGGCTGCGAGATCCCGCCACCCAACTCCACGCTGGAGCCCCAAGTCACCTGGGGCTCCAGGTGGCCCACGTCCATGCGGAGCTCCGAGTCCCAATGGGCCAGATCGTCGCTCACGAGGTGCCGCCAAGCCTGCACCGCGCGTTCCCAGTTCGCTCCCACCGGCGCGCCCGGCCTGTTGGCCACCCACTCGATCGTGGCGTCGTCTGGGGCCACCAGACCGGTCCACGCCCCGAACTCCACGGCCATGTTGCACAGGGTCATGCGGCCTTCCATGCTCAGGCTCTGCACCGCAGGGCCACAGAATTCGACCGCACAGCCCTGGCCGCCGCGCGCGCCTTCACGCGCAATCAACGCCAGGATCATGTCCTTGGCGGTCACGCCATCGGGCAGGCGTCCCTCCAAGCGCACCCGCATCGAAGAGGGCCGAGGGCGCACCAGCGTGTGCGTGGCCACGGCCTGCTCGCCTTCAGTCGAACCGATGCCCCAGGCCAAGGCGCCCAGGCCACCGAGGGTGCCGGTGTGGCTGTCGGGGCAGACGATGGTCATCCCGGGCAGGGCCCAACCCTGCTCGGCCGCCACCACATGCACGATGCCTTGCCGGGGGTCGTGCAGGTCGATGAGTGGGATACCCGCCTGGGCCGTGCGTTGCGCGAATTCACGGATGAATCCCTCGCTCAGAGGGCCATCCGGTCGCTGCAGGCGGTCGGGCAGGGTGCTGACGATGTGGTCTGTGATGCCCACCACGCGATGCGGATGGCGTGGGGGCCGGCCCGCATGGGCCAAACCGGTCAGGAGCGCCGGGCCGGTGCGTTCGTGCAGGAACACGCGGTCGATGTGCAGCAGCGATCGGGCGTGGTCGAGCTCGGCCACGAGGTGCTGCTGCCAGATCTTGTGGACCAGGGTGCGGGGCAAGGAGGACGCCATGTGCCAACCTTATCAGGCTGCGTGGATCGATCCATCCGCTGCGGCTGGACACCCGCGCAGCGGATGCAAGCACAATCCGGGTATGAACACGTCGACCAACCCAAGCGCTCAAGCCGTGCCGCTGGAGCGCCCGCTCAAGATCGCCGCGCTGGCTGGAGACGGCATCGGCAAGGAAGTGATGCCCGAGGGGCTGCGCGTGTTGGAGGCCGCCCGGGGCCGATTTGGTTTTCGGATGGAGGTCACGAAGTTTGACTGGGCCAGCTGCGACCACTACCAGCAGCACGGCACCATGATGCCGGCCGACTGGAAGCCGCAACTGCAGGGCATGGATGCCCTGTACTTCGGCGCAGTGGGCTGGCCCGCCACGGTGCCCGACCACGTCTCGCTGTGGGGCTCGCTGCTGAAATTTCGTCGCGAATTCGACCAATACATCAACCTGCGTCCGGTTCGGCTCTTCGAAGGCTTGCGAGGCCCATTGGCAGACCGCAAGCCCGGCGACATCGACTACCTGATCGTGCGGGAGAACACGGAAGGGGAGTACACCTCGGCCGGCGGCGTGATGTTCGAGGGCACCGACCGGGAGTTCGTGATCCAGGAAAGCGTGTTCACCCGCAAAGGGTCTGACCGTCTGCTGCGGTTTGCCTTTGAGCTGGCCCGGTCACGCCCGCGCAAGCGCCTGGACTTGGCCACCAAGAGCAACGGTATTGCCATCAGCATGCCCTGGTGGGACGGGCGTTGCCGAGAAATGTCCAAACAATACCCCGATGTGGCCATGCAGGCGCACCACATCGACATCATGAGTGCGCGCCTGGTGCTGCAGCCCGACCGCTTCGATGTGATCGCGGCCACCAATCTGTTCGGCGACATCCTCTCCGATCTGGGCCCCGCCACCACGGGCACCATCGGCATTGCGCCTTCGGCCAACCTCAACCCCGAGCGCCAGTTTCCTTCACTGTTCGAACCCGTGCACGGCTCGGCACCGGACATCTATGGGCGCAACATCGCCAACCCGATCGGCATGATCTGGTCAGGGGCGATGATGTTGGAGTTCTTGGGCCACACGGCTGCGGCCTCGTCCATCGTCAAGGCCATCGAAGACGTGATCAGGCAAGGCCCGCATACGCCGGACCTGGGCGGCACAGCCAGCACCACGGATGTGGGGCGCGCCATCGCGTCGAAGGTGGCGCAAGGCTGAAGCCGCTGCTCGGCTCAGCGGTTGCGGGCGCAGCGAAATCCGATGTAGACCACGGTCATGTCGGCCGGCTTGGTGGCCCGATGGTCCCGGTGCATGGGGCCCGCGCCGTACCACCAGGAGCCGCCCAGCGTGGGTTGTTCGCCCGCCGGCCCGCCATCTACCCACTCCCAGGCGTTGGCGCCCATGTCGAACAGGCCGTTCACGCCGCGGACGGTCGTGCCCACTGGCGCATGCCCGCGCCCACGTGTGGTCACCGCATGGGCCACGGGCTTGGCGCTGTTGCCGCAGTCGCCTAGGCAGTTGGCACCCTGAGGGGACTCGCCCGTTGGGTACGGGTACACACGACCGGTCACAAAGGGGGCAGGCGGCAGCGCGCGGCGCTCGGTGTAGGCCGCCTCCCGCCACTCGGCCTCGGTGGGCAAGCGTTTCCCGGCCCAACGGCAATAGGCCTGCGCTTCCCCATGCGTGACATGCACCGCCGGTTCATCATCGGCACCGGGTTTGCCATAGGGTGAGTGCCAGGCCCAGCCGGGCCGCCGCTCCCAACCTGCCTCGTAGCTCAGACTGGCCCCCTCGCGCTCGGCCTTGGTCTTGAAGCCCGTGGCTTGAACGAAGGCGCGGAATGCCCCGATGCTCACCTCGGTTCGGTCGATTTCGAAGCCGCCCACGGCTTGCATCCCGGTGTCCGCGCCGCTGATGCAGGCGGCCGCGCCGAGCAAGACCGCCGCCAACAAGGTGCCGGGCCGCTTCACCTCAGCACATCGCCCAGGCACAGGTACTTCATCTCCACGTAGTCCTCGATGCCGTGGCGCGAACCCTCGCGACCCAGGCCCGATTGCTTCACGCCACCAAAGGGCACCTCGGCAGCGGAAATGATGCCGGTGTTGATGCCCACCATGCCGCTCTCCAGGCCTTCGGCCACTCGGAAGATGCGGCCTATGTCGCGGCTGTAGAAGTAGGCCGCCAGACCGAACTCGGTGCTGTTGGCCAGCTCAACGGCCTGTGCTTCGGTCTTGAACCGAAAGACCGGTGCCACCGGGCCAAAGGTTTCCTCGCGCGCGCAGCGCATGTCGGCCGTGACGTTGGCCAGCACCGTGGGCGTGTAGAAGCGGTCTCCGGTGCGCTGGCCGCCGACCACCACGCGGGCGCCCTTGGCCACGGCATCGGCCACATGCGCTTCCACTTTGGCGATGGCCTGGTCGTCGATCAGAGGGCCTTGGTTGACGCCCGCCTCGAAGCCGTTGCCCACCTTGATGCCCTTGGCCTTTTCGGCCAACTTGGCCACGAAGGCGTCATAGACGCCCTCCTGCACATACAAGCGATTGGCGCACACGCAGGTCTGACCCGCGTTGCGGTACTTGCTGATCATGGCGCCCTCGACCGCGCTGTCCAGATCGGCATCATCAAACACGATGAAGGGCGCGTTGCCGCCCAACTCCAGACTGAGCTTCTTGATGGTAGGGGCGCATTGGCGCATCAGGATGCGGCCGACTTCGGTGGACCCGGTGAAGGACAGGTGCCGAACCACATCGGACTCGCACAGCACGTGTCCGATGGCGATCGACTGCTGCGCATCAGCCGGCAGCACGTTGAACACGCCCGCGGGCATGCCCGCGCGCTGGGCCAACTCGGCCACTGCCAGGGCCGACAGCGGGGTCTGCTCGGCCGGCTTGATCACCACCGGGCAGCCCGCGGCCAGGGCCGGCGCCACCTTGCGCGTGATCATGGCGATCGGGAAATTCCACGGCGTGATGGCTGCGCACACGCCGATGGGCTGCTTGAGCACCACAAAGCGCTTGTTGGGGTCGGTCGTGGGGATGGTCTCTCCGTACACCCGCTTGGCTTCCTCGGCGAACCATTCGATGAAGCTGGCTCCATAGGCCACCTCACCCTTGGCCTCGGCCAGCGGCTTGCCCTGCTCGGCCGTCATGATGCGGGCCAGATCGTCCACGTGCTGATGGATCAGCTGAAACCACTTCATGAGCACGGCGGCGCGTTCTTTGGCAGGTTTGGCTCGCCAGGCCGGCCAGGCGGCATTGGCTGCTGCGATGGCCTGCTGCGCCTGCTCAGGCCCCGCGTTGTCCACCTGGGCCAGTTCCAGCCCGGTGGCCGGGTCGTGCACCACAAAGCGCTGAGGCAGGGTGGTCCATTGGCCGTTGATCAGCGCGCCACGGCGCAGGAGCGCCGCGTCCTGCAACAACGCCAGGGGGGAATTTTTCATGTCCATGCCGAGCTCCTAGGGCGGCTCGCCGGTGAGCCGATGGAGTAGTTTGGGGCATTCCCGAGCGGCTTGCACCCAAGGGGTCATGGTTCCGGGCCGTGCCACTGCACGCCGTCCCCAGGCTTCAGCCCAGCAGGACATTGACGATGGCGTTGCCGATGCCCATCAGGGCTGCCCCCGAGATGAGGCCCGCGCAGATCGGCTCACAGCCCTCCACCCAGCGTCGATGGCCGTCGGTGCCGGCGCCGGCGTGCCGCTTGCCCATGACAAAGAACAACATCGCACCCAGCCACATGCACAAGGTGGCATCGGGTGGCAACACCACACCCAGGCCGATGCTCACCGAAGACAGCGGAAAGCGCCCCTTGGTGACGATGCGCAACACCTCGATCGTCACGGCCGCGGCTGCCGCAAAGCCCATGGCCACCAGGGCCGACGCGGGCAGGTTCTTGAGGCCACCGGCGATGATCTCCGTCACACCTTTCCACTGCAGTGCAGCGGGCATGGCAAACGCGTCGGAGACCAGGGTGGCTGGGCTGCGCACCCCGTGGGCATCCGGCGGAAGGAACAGCAGGAAGAACAGGGGTACGCAGCACAGGGTGCCGGCAAACAAGCCGATGACGTGGCCAATGGCCTGGTGGCGCGGCTTGCCGCCCAACATGTAGCCGGGCTTGATATCCGACAGCAGGTTGGCCGCGTTGGAGGCGATCTCTGCGGTCATGGCCGCGGGCATCAGATTGCTGGCTGGGTTGGAGCGGTCGATCGCCCCCATGCTGAACTGTGTGATCTTGGATAGCGATCCGGTGGGTGTCCAGGATGTCAGGGCCATGGAATTCGTGCAGATGATGGTGAGCACGAAGATCAGCGGAAGGCTGACCAGCGCCAGCCACATGGGTACGCCGAAGAAGGTGTGCGTCACCCAGGAACCCAGCAGGCTGAACAGGGGCACGCCCACCCAGGAGATCCACAGGGGCACTTCGATGCCGCGAAGGGGATCGGCGCCGTCTGAGCCCGTCGATGGACCTGAAGCGGTGTCGGCTGCCCCCTGCGCATGCGCAGGCGAACCAGGCTTTCTCAAGAGCGAGAACAAGCCGGTGAACAGGTCCGGTTTGGCCACCAGCCCCACCAGCGAGCCCGTCACCATCATCGTCACACCCCACCACATGGACCATTGGTTGACGATCTCGCTGCGGTTGAGCGGCAGGGCTTGGCCGGCCGCGTCCAGGCGCGGGGCGATATCACCCAGTTCGATCATCATGGGCGCCAACACGGCGAAGTTGATGAAGGCCCCCAAGAGGCAACTGGTGGCCACCACGATGCCGATGAGCCCGCCGACGCCGACCATGGCGAGGTCCAGGGTCAGCCGAAGGCCCAGGACGCGGATGTCCGTGCCCAGGATCTTGGGGATCCAGGCCTCGGCTTTCACGGCCCAGGTGTAGTAGTAGGTGTCCAGCCGTTCATGCAGGACCCAGGGTTCCTTCACTGCAGCCCACTTGTCCAAGGCCAGCAGCTTGAACTGCAGCAACTTCATCCAGCCATCGCTGACGACGAACTGGTAGGCCGCGCTCAGCCCGGCGCTGATGGCCAGCAGCCGCGCCTTGTAGACGCCTTCGCCCGCTTGCCCGCTGTACAGCGAATCCAGCACCACGCCGCAGGCGCGGCCCTCGGGAAAGGGCAGCTGCTCCTGATTGATGAAACGCCGCTTCATGGGGAAGGCCAGCAGCACCCCGATCATGGACACGACCACCATCCACACCATCAGTTGCCACCACGGCACCACGGTACCGGTGACCAACATGTAGGCCGCCAGGCTGGAGAACAGCGGCCCGACCACATAACCGGCCGCGGTGGCGATGGACTGGGTGCAGTTGTTTTCCAAAATCGTCATGTCGCGGGACAGGCCCAAGGCGGCCATGGCCCGGAAGACAGCGAAGGCCAGAATCACGGAGGTCAGGCCCACGCCGATGTTGATGCCCGTCTTGGCGCCGATGTAAAGCGCCGTGGCCCCCAGGATCCCACCCAGCAGGAAGCCCGCCAGACCCGATCTCAGGGTGAGCTGCGGCATCGAGCCACGAAACACCTGCTCCAGCCACCATCGATCCTTCTGGGCGGCCGACCAGGTGGCGATCTGTTCTTCGGTGAGCTGCTTCAAGGCCATGGGCGTATTCTCGCTTGGCCACGCGCTGGGGGCGGCACCCCCGCCAGGATTCGCGGCGGGTGCAGCGACCCCCTTCCTATAATCGAAAACTTTTTGCCAAACAGCCACGCCTGCGCATGAACGCCGCTGAAATCCGCCACGCCTTCTTGAAGTTCTTCGAGTCCAAGGGACACACCATCGTGGCCTCCAGCCCGGTGGTGCCGGGCGACGACCCCACGCTGTTGTTCACCAACGCGGGGATGAACCAGTTCAAGGATGTGTTTCTGGGCTTTGACAAGCGGCCCTACACGCGCGCCACCACGGCGCAGAAGTGCATCCGTGCCGGGGGCAAGCACAACGACCTGGAGAACGTGGGCTACACCGCGCGGCACCACACCTTCTTCGAGATGCTGGGCAACTTCAGTTTCGGTGACTACTTCAAGAAGGATGCGATCAGCTACGCCTGGGAGCTGCTGACCGAGGTCTTCAAGCTACCCAAGGACAAGCTATGGGTCACGGTGTATGCCGAAGACGATGAGGCCTACGAGATCTGGAACCAGCAAGTGGGTGTGCCGGCCGAGCGCATCGTGCGCATCGGCGACAACAAGGGTGCTCGCTACGCCTCGGACAACTTCTGGATGATGGGCGACACGGGCCCCTGCGGCCCGTGCACCGAGATCTTCTACGACCACGGGCCCGCCATCCCTGGCGGCCCCCCGGGCAGCCCCGATGAGGATGGTGACCGCTACATCGAGATCTGGAACAACGTCTTCATGCAGTTCAATCGCACCGAAGACGGTGTGATGCACCCGCTGCCCAAGCCCAGCGTGGACACCGGCATGGGGCTGGAGCGCATTGCCGCCGTGTTGCAGCATGTGCACGGCAACTACGAGATCGACACCTTTGTGCACCTGCTCAAGGCAGCGAAGGTGGCGGTGGATGCGGCCGGGGGGGTGAGCGCCCGTGCAGGCGGCTGCGAGCCGGAGTCGCCGTCGCTGAAGGTGATTGCCGACCACATCCGAGCGTGTGCCTTTACGATCGTCGACGGCGTGATTCCCGGCAACGAAGGCCGCGGCTATGTGCTGCGCCGCATCGCGCGGCGCGCGATCCGCCACGGCTACAAGCTGGGGGCGCGCAAGCCCTTCTTCCATCAGCTGGTGAGCGCCCTGGACCAGACCATGGGCGAGGCCTACCCCGAGCTGCGCCGCGCTGCTGCGCGCGTGACCGAGGTCTTGCGCCAGGAAGAAGAGCGTTTCTTCCAGACCATTGCCAACGGCATGGAGATCCTGGATGCGGCCCTGGGCGGCACAGCCGGTGCCCCCGGCTCAGCGGGCTCGGTCGCGGTCCTGGATGGTGAAACCGCCTTCAAGCTGCACGACACCTATGGCTTCCCGCTGGACCTCACCGCCGATGTCTGCCGCGAGCGTGGCTTGAAGGTCGACGAGACGGGCTTCCAGGCCGCGATGCAGCGCCAGCGCGAACAGGCGCGCGCGGCAGGCAAGTTCAAGATGCAGCAGGGCTTGGAATACAGCGGCGTGGACACCGCCTTTCACGGCTACGAGCACCTGGTCTGCGAAACCAGCAAGGTCACGGCCCTGTATGTGGACGGCACCCCGGTGCAACAGGCGCGAGCCGGTGACGATGTGGTGGTGGTGCTGGACCACACGCCCTTCTACGCCGAGAGCGGTGGCCAGGTCGGCGACAGCGGCGAACTGCGCAACGGCTCCACGCGCGTGGTGGTGGAAGACACCCTGAAAGTTCAGGCCAGCGTGTTCGGTCACCACGGCCGGGTGGTGGAGGGAAGCGTCCAGGTGGGCGATGTCTTCACCGCCCGTGTCGATGCGGTGCAGCGCGCCCACACCGTGCGCCACCACAGCGCGACCCACCTCATGCACAAGGCCCTGCGAGAAGTGTTGGGCGCCCATGTGCAACAGAAGGGTTCCTTGGTCAATGCCGATCGGACGCGCTTCGACTTTGCCCACACGGAAGCCATGACGGCTGAGCAGATCGCCAAGGTCGAGGCCATCGTCAATTCCGAGGTCTTGGCCAATGCCGCTGCCCAAGCCCGTGTGATGCCGATCGAAGAGGCCCAGAAGGTTGGCGCCATGATGCTCTTTGGCGAAAAGTACGGCGACACCGTGCGCGTGTTGGACATTGGCAGCAGCCGGGAACTGTGTGGTGGTACGCATGTGCAACGCACCGGTGACATCGGGTTGTTCAAGATCGTCGCCGAAGGTGGTGTCGCTGCGGGCATTCGACGCGTGGAAGCCGTCTGTGGTGAGAAGGCCTTGACCTACCTGCAGCATTTGGAGCAGACCTTGTCGGATGCGGCCCTGGCGATGAAGGTGGCGCCTGGCGAGGTCCCCACTCGCGCCGCTGCGGTGCTTGACCAAGTTCGCGGGCTGGAGAAGGAAGTGGCCGCCCTCAAGGGCAAGCTGGCCTCGGCACAGGGCGATGAACTGATGGCCCAGGCCGTGGACATCAAGGGACTCAAGGTGTTGGCCGCCACACTGGAAGGCGCCGATGCCAAGACCCTGCGCGAGACCTTGGACAAACTCAAGGACAAGCTCAAGACGGCGGCCATCGTGTTGGCGGCGGTCGATGGCGACAAGGTGCAGTTGGCTGCGGGCGTGACCGCCGACAGTGTGGGCCGTGTCAAGGCCGGCGAGCTGGTGAACTTTGTGGCCCAGCAGGTGGGCGGCAAGGGCGGCGGCAAGCCCGATATGGCCATGGCCGGTGGCACCGACGCGGCGCAGTTGCCCAAAGCCTTGGCATCGGTTCCGGCTTGGGTGGCCCAGCGGGCTTGAGCCTCCAGGAGCACGGGATGGATCTGCAAGGCAAGCACATCGTCCTGGGTTTGACCGGCGGCGTGGCCTGCTACAAGGGCGCCGACCTGGCCCGTGAGCTCATCAAGGCCGGAGCCACGGTGCAGGCCGTCATGACGGCTTCAGCTCAGCGGTTCGTCACGCCGCTGCTGCTGCAGTCGCTCACGGGCCGCCCGGTGGCCACCACCCAGTGGGACACGACTCAGCCCAATGCGATGGCCCACATCAACCTGAGCCGTGAAGCCGACGCCATCTTGGTGGCTCCGGCAACGGCGGACTTCATCGCGCGACTGGCCCAGGGCCGTTGCGATGAACTGTTGTCGTTGCTGTGCGTGGCGCGGCCGGCCGAACGATGCGGCCTGTTCATTGCCCCGGCCATGAACCGGGAGATGTGGGCCCACCCGGCGACCCAGCGCAATACCCAGCAGGTGCAGCAAGACGGCGCGGTCGTGTGGGGCCCGGCTTCGGGCTCGCAGGCTTGCGGTGAGCTGGGTGACGGCCGCATGTGGGAGCCCGAGGAGATCCGGGACGCGCTGGTGGCCCATTTCCAACCCAAGGTGCTGCGGGGCCGTACCGTCCTCATCACCGCTGGGCCGACCTTCGAGCCTCTTGACCCGGTGCGCGGACTGACCAACCGCTCCAGTGGCAAGATGGGCTTCGCTCTGGCGCGGGCCGCCGCCGAAGCCGGGGCGCAGGTCACCCTAGTGGCCGGTCCGGTGCACTTGCCCACTCCGGCTGGCGTGCAGCGCCTGGATGTCGAATCGGCTCGCGAGATGCAGGCGGCCGTCCTCCCCCTGGCGGCTCAGCATGACGTGTTCATCGCCACCGCCGCGGTGGCCGATTGGCGGCCGGTGCATGAGGCCCAGGCCAAGATCAAGAAAGTGACCGGCCAGTCCAGCCCGCAACTCGAGCTCACTGAAAACCCGGATGTGCTGGCGGCCGTGGCCGCTCTGCCCAAACCGCCCTTTTGCGTGGGCTTTGCCGCTGAAACACACGATCTTGAGCGCCATGCACGCGACAAGCTGCAACGCAAGAGGTTGCAGCTCGTGGTGGCCAACCACGGTCCGTCGACCTTCGGGCGCGACGAGAATCAGCTGCTGTTGGTGGATGCGCAGGGGACGCGTGAACTGCCAGCGGCGGACAAACTGAGCTTGGCACGGGCCTTGGTCATCGACCTGGCGCAGCGCTTGCCACCCACACCATGACCTCCATCACCATCGCCCTGAAGATCTTGGATGAGCGCCTGCGCGGCACACCCGACCAAGCTCCGCTGCTGCCAGCCTACGCCACACCGGGCAGTGCCGGTTTGGACCTGCGGGCCTGTGTGCCACAGGCCCTGGTGCTGCAACCGGGTCAGTGCGAACTGATTCCCACGGGCATCGCCATCCACATCGGCGATCCCAACCTGGCGGCGGTCATCCTGCCCCGCTCCGGTCTGGGCCACAAGCACGGTGTCGTGTTGGGCAATCTGGTGGGCCTGATCGACAGCGACTACCAGGGCCCCCTCATGGTGAGCTGTTGGAACCGGGGCACCCAACCCTTTACCCTGGAGCCGCTGGAGCGCCTGGCCCAACTGGTCATCGTACCGGTGGTGCAGGCTCGGTTCGACCTGGTGGAGTCGTTCGAGGCCAGCAACCGCGGCTCGGGTGGATTCGGCTCCACGGGCCAGGGCTGAGCGACCCACCACCGCAGCCCGGCCCCTGCTCAGTGCAGGGTGCGGCCGCCTCGGGCGTCTGGGCTGTCTTCGGCAGAACCCACCACGCTGAACACCGGCCCGCCGACGCTGCCGGCCTTCACCTCATCGTCGGTGGCTTCCCGCACATCCCGCACCTTCAGCGCCAGGCGCAGGGCCATGCCGGCCAGCGGGTGGTTGCCATCCAGGACCACGTGGTTGGGGTAGACCTCGGTCACGGTGTAGACCGCATCACCGGGCATATCCGGCGTGGCCGCCCCTGGTGGCAGCCCTTCGAACTGCATGCCCGGACCCACATCGGCTGGAAACAGCGAACGGTCCTCGAAGCACACCAGTTTGGAGTCGTAGTCTCCAAAGGCGTTTTCAGGCTCCAAATGGATTTGGGCTTCAAAGCCCACGGTTTGGCCGATCAGGGCTTCTTCCACTTTGGGCAACAGGTCTTGCCCTCCAACCAGAAACTCCAGCGGTTCAGCCAGTTCGTCGATGGGCTTGCCCTGAGCGTCAGAAAGCGTCCAGGTGAGCGTGACCACGCACGGTGTTGAGATGTCCATGGCGGGAATCATGGCACAGTGAGGCTTCCTGCTCAGCCTTCCTTGCGCCGTGGCCCGCTCACCCTCTGTTTCCGCCGACCCCCTTCATCAACCGCGTGCCCTGCTCGCGGGCCTGAGCCCAGCCCAGTTCATGCGGCGGCACTGGCAGCGCCGGCCCTTGTGGGTTCGCCAGGCCTGGCCTGGTGTGCAGCCGCCGGCCAGCCGGAAAGCCTTGTTCGACCTGTGCGGCCAGGATGATGTCGAGTCCCGCTGCATCGAGCAGCGCGACGGCCGATGGCTCGTGCGTCATGGGCCGTTGGGGCGTCGCAGCTTGCCACCACTGTCTCGACCGGCTTGGACGCTCTTGGTTCAGGGGCTGGACCTGCACCTCGAGGCCGCCCACGCGATGCTGCGCGCGTTTGACTTTATTCCCCAGGCCCGCCTGGACGACCTGATGTTGTCCTATGCAAGTGATGGTGGCGGCGTGGGTCCTCATGTGGACTCCTACGATGTTTTCCTGCTGCAGGTGCAGGGTCGCCGGCGCTGGCGCATCGCCCCGCCGGGTGACGCCACCCTGGCGCCGAACCAGCCGCTTCGCATTCTGGCCCGATTCCAGGCGCAGGACGAATGGGTGCTCGAGCCTGGTGACCTGTTGTACCTGCCGCCGGGCTGGGGCCACGATGGCGTGGCACTGGGCGGTGACTGCATGACCGCGTCCATCGGTTTTCGGTCCCCCACTGTTGGTGAGTTGACGGCCGCGCTGCTGCAGCGCATGGCCGAGGAACTGGTGGAGGATATGGCCGACGAAGGCCACTCAGCACCGCACGGTGGGGGCATGACGAGCCCGTGGTCCAGGCGCTATGCGGACGTGGGCTCGCCAGCCACCGAGCGCACGGGTGCGGTGCCGGCCGCGCTGGCCGGCTTCGCGCAGAAGGGGTTGCGCCGTCTGGGTGCCGATGAGCAGGCTCTGGCCAGGGCGCTGGGCCGCTGGTTGACCGAACCCAAGCCACAGGTCTGGTTCGCGCCGAGCTCGCGGCCATGGCGGCAGGGGCAGGGTGTGGTGCTCGACCGCCGCACCCGGATGGCGCATGACGCTCGCCACGTGTTCATCAACGGTGAGGCCTTTCGGGTCGCCGGTGTCGATGGGCGATTGCTGCGCACCCTGGCTGATCGGCGGCGTCTGGACGGGACGTCATGGTCTGAGCTCAGCGTCGAAGCCCGGCAGGGCGCCTTGGAGTGGATCGCGGCAGGTTGGTTGCATCCAGATCAGTGTTGACCCTCATATCGGTTATACTGAAGGCGGTCCAGTTTCCGACGATTTGTCACATTCAGGGCTTCGCGCTTGGGTGGACGGCGGACTTCCAGTCCAGGTTCTTGGGGGCTGACCGTGATTCCCGGGGTTGAAACACCCTGCATTTCTGTCAGTTTCATCGTTTCGAGGACACACATGAAGCATTCCATCCTGCTGGCATCCCTGATCGCCGTTTCTGCTCTGGCCGCTTGCGGCAAGAAGGAAGCCGCTCCGGCTCCTGCTCCTGCTGCTGCACCCGCCCCGGCGGCTGCACCTGCTGCTGACGCTGCTGCTTCAGCACCGGCCGCCGCTTCGGAAGCCTCTGCTCCGGCCAGCAAGTAATTCCGTCCGACGGGATGCGAAAAAGCCGCCTTCGGGCGGCTTTTTCAATGCTGCAGGCAACGGGGCGTCTGAGCGCCGGGCTTACTGCAGTTCCTTGAGCAGCGTCTCGCGGATGGCCTTGACGGTGTCGGAGGTTTCCGGCTGCCCATTGGAATTGAGCACCGTCAGGGCAGATCGGCCTGCAGACTCTTCCTTCACGACGATGCGGTAGCGCGCCAGGCGCGTCTTGCTGTCATCGCTGCGGAACACGTCAAGCATGCGGCCGAACCAGCCACCCTTGGCGGCGTTGCGGTCGACATAGCGCACGAAATAAATGCCGCCGGCGCGGTCACGGTCTTCGACGGTGAATCCGCCGCGGTCCAGTCCGGCGCCCACTGCTCGCCAAGCGCGCTCGAAACCCTCGTCAAGCTGCAGCCGCCCGTCGGGCAACAGACGGGCGCGGGCCTGAACGCTGCTTCGGGCGGTACCGGTGGCACCCGCCGCAGCGCTTCGATCGCCCGCGCGGGCCTGCGCCACCGCGGCCTCGGGCGCGCCCAGGCGGGCCATCAGCCGGTACAGCATCTCTGCTTCGAGTGCCGGATCGGTGGGCCGTGTTTGCCACACGATCTGGTCCTTGTTGTTGTTCAACGGCGCTTCCACCAAGCCGCGGTGGCTCACCACGACCTCGGTTGCGCCACCCGACGACAGCCGCTCGATTCTCGTGCGGTAGCGGTCGCGCTCGCCGCTGGAGAACACGCCATCGGCGAAGCGGCCCAGGAGGTTGCGCACGAAGTCCTGCGGCAGCTTGCCCCGATTCTCCGCCCAGCCTGTCTCGATGACGCCGGCCTCCGGTCGCTCGACTTCGAGATTGAAGCCCGCTTCCTTCCAGAACGCCACGGCACGCTCGTAGACCACCTCGGGTGCGAGTGAGGTCACCAACCGGCGGTTGTCGCCATCACGGATCAGTCGCACCGTACCCACCTGCGCGGGTGCAACGGCCTGTCCGGCGTTGGCGGCACCGGCCGCCGTGCCGGCCTGACCGAAGGTGCTGGCGCTCACAGGCTGGCCGGACTGCACCGCGAAGCGGCCTTCGCGCGCGAGCTGGGTGAGGTCAGGCGGCACTTCCAGCGGGGGAGTCTTGACGGCCTGGGAGCGGTAGTTGATCGGTGCGCCCGCTTCGGTAGGCCCCCCGAACCAACTGCCGACGGTGGAACAGCCGCTCAGCGCCAAAGCCGCGGCGACGGCCGTACAACACTGCAGGGGGCGGGCCAGGCTTGCGGACGATGCGGTCGCGGTGCTCGAGGAAGGGTCGCGGGTGGAGGTCATGTGCAGTGGAGGGTATTCGATGTCGGTGGGCGTTGCGGGAATGCGAGATGCAGCGACTGCGCCGATCTTCTTCAGATCAGACCACAGTCGCGCAGCGCGCGCTCCACGATGGGTTGGGCTTCATCGCTCAGGGGCACCAAGGGCAGTCGGATGGCGCCGCCACAGTGACCCATGCGGTGCAGCGCCCACTTCACCGGGATGGGATTGGCTTCCACGAACAGGTGCTTGTGCAGGGGCAGCAGCCGCATGTGAATCTCACGGGCTCGGATGGCATCGCCGGCGAGTGCGGCCGCGCACAACTCCCGCATGGCCCGAGGCGCCACATTCGCCGTCACACTGACGTTGCCGTGGCCACCCAACAGCATCAGCGCAATGGCCGTGGGGTCGTCGCCGGAATAGATGTGGAAATGTGGGGGCGCCTGGTGGATCAGCCAGGCGGCGCGCTCGATCTGGCCCGTGGCTTCCTTGACCCCGATCACGCCTGGCACCTGGGCCAGTCGCAAGGTGGTCTCCACGCTCATATCGGCCACCGTGCGACCGGGCACGTTGTAGAGCACCATCGGAATGTCCACGGCTTCGGCGATGGCCTTGAAGTGACGGTAGATGCCTTCCTGCGTCGGCTTGTTGTAATAGGGCACGACCTGCAGGGTGCAATCGGCGCCGACCTTCTGGGCAAACCGCGACAACTCGATGGCTTCATGGGTCGAGTTGGCGCCAGCGCCAGCCATGACGGGAACGCGACCCGCGCATTGCTCTACCGCCACACGGATGATTTCGCAGTGCTCTTGGACCGTCACGGTGGGCGATTCGCCCGTGGTGCCCACCACACCGATGCAGTCGGTGCCCTCGGCGATGTGCCAATCGATGAGCCGGCGAAGGCCCTCGTAGTCGACGGCGCCATCGTCGAGCATGGGGGTGACCAGGGCCACGATGCTGCCGGTGATCGGTTTCATGGTTGAGGGCTCGGGTAAGTGAACAGGGCGCCCAGGGGCGCAAGCCGTGGATTATCCAGGGTTCAGTGGCCAATCCCCGCGGGTATCGGGATCGGGCTGCGCCAACCTCAGTGCAGCGATGCGCTGCACCCGGCGCAGGGAAGGTGCAGCGTAGGGATCCTCACCGGTGGGGCCGGGGTTGCCCAACAGGCCGTCTTCGTAGGCCAGGATGTGCAAGCCCCCGGCCGACGACAGCCCAGGCAGCGGCGTTTGGGCCACCTGCAGCAACTCGCCCGGGCGCAGCAAGAAGTCGGGGTTGCGCGGTCGACCCAGCCGCCCATGGCCCAGGGCAAAGGTTTCCACCAGCAGCAAACCCTGTGGGTTCAAGCTGCCCAGCAGCACCGGCCACAGGGGGCGCCACAGGTAGTGGGTGATGACGATCGCGTCGAAGGTCTCACCCGGCAAAGGCCAAGGGCCGTTTTCCATGTCGGCGCACACCACGCGGGCCACCGGGCCCAGCTGCTGCAGGGCTTGAGCATCGCGATCCACTGCGGTCACCTGCGCGCCGCGCGCGGCGAACCACCGACTGTGGCGGCCGGCACCGCTGGCCACATCCAAGACGCGGGCGCCGGGCTTGACCAGCGGGCTGAAGCGCCGAATCCAATCCGATGGTTCACCGGTGCCGTGCATGTCCCATTCGTCAGAAACAACTGCGGACAAAGGCGGCCAGTTCAACGGCCAAGTGGGGGTTCAACCAGGCAGCGAACACCACCGCACAGGCGCCGGCGGTCGCCAACCACATCAGCATACGGCCAGCCGTCTTCAAGCGACTTGCACCCGCTGGCTCGGACGGGCGATCGGGGCATCGCGTACCGGCACATTGGCCAGAGCGGCAAATACGCCCAGTGCAACGGCGATCCACCACACCACGTCGTAGCCGCCCGTGGCGTCGTAAAGCAGGCCACCCATCCACACCCCAAGGAAGGAGCCCACTTGATGCGACAGGAACACAAACCCTCCGAGCATCGACAGGTACTGAACCCCAAAGATTTGCGCGATCACCGCATTGGTGGGAGGGACGGTCGACAACCACAACAGCCCCATGACGGCGGAAAAGAGGTACACGCTCATGGGCGTCAGCGGTGCCCACAGGAACAAGATGATCGCCACGGAGCGCAGACCATAAATGCTCGACAGAATCCACTTGCGGGGCAACCGTTGCCCCAAGACGCCCGCGCCATAGGTGCCCAGCACATTGAACAGGCCAATCAGCGCCAGCGCGGTGGCGGCCACATCGGGACCCAGGCCGGCGTCCTTCAGGTAGCTGGGCAGGTGTACGCCGATGAAGACGACCTGGAAGCCGCAAACGAAATAGCCCGCCATCAGCCAGTTGAAACTGGCGTAGCCGAAGGCTTCCTTGAGCGCACCGCCGATGCTCTGTTGGCCCGGTTGGCGTGCGCTGGCGCGGGCCGGTTCGCGCAGGCCCAGGGACAGCGGAATGATGGCCAAGGCCGCTGCGCCCAAGGCGAACAGCGCCCATTGCCAGCCGATCGATCCGATCAGGCTGCTTTCCACCGGCACCATCATGAACTGCCCAAAGGATCCAGCTGCTGCGGCCACTCCCATGGCCCAGCTCCGGCGCTCCGGCGCCACGTGGCGCCCGATCACGCCGTACACGACCGCGTAGGTGGTACCCGCTTGCGCCATGCCGATCAGAATGCCCGCGCTGCCGGTGAAGGCCAAACCCGAAGTGGACAGTGCCATCAGCACCAGCCCCAGGCTGTACAACAGACCGCCCACCATCAGCACGCGCAGGGCGCCGAACCGGTCGGCGATCATGCCGGCGATCGGCCCGGCCAGACCCCAGGCGATGTTCTGCACCGCCAGGGCAAAGGCAAACGTCTCCCGGGTCCAGCCGCGCTCCACCGTGATCGGTTGCAGCCACAAGCCGAATCCATGCCGAATGCCCATCGACAGGGTCAGGATCAGGGCGCTGCAGATGAGCACCTGCCGCAGACTGAGCTGTGCAGGCGGGGTGCTGGGCGTGGGATGTGGCGAGGTCGAGGGGGATGGGGTGTGGCCGGCGTCCGCGCTGGAACCTGGGCGGGCCGCATCCGAGGGGGAGGCGCTCATCCGTGCATTGTCGCGAATTCAGCGCGTCTGCGTTGGAGCACCTGTGCAGCCCGACCGGCAGGCCTGATGGGTGGGGCCAGCGTCACCCCTGCCTAGAATCTTGTCCATGTCATTGCCCTCCCACAAGAAATCCACCGCGGCACAAACGGCAGCATCCGGTGCCTACAGCGAAGCCTCCATCAAGGTCCTCAAGGGCCTGGAGCCCGTCAAGCAGCGCCCGGGCATGTACACCCGCACCGACAACCCGCTGCACATCGTGCAGGAGGTGATCGACAACGCGGCCGATGAAGCCCTGGCCGGGCACGGCAAGCGCATCGCCGTGACCCTGCACAGCGATGGCTCGATCAGCGTGGATGACGATGGGCGTGGCATCCCCTTCGGTCTGCACCCGGAAGAGGGGGTGCCGGTGGTGGAGATCGTGTTCACTCGGCTGCATGCGGGCGGTAAGTTCGACAAGGGCTCCGGCGGCGCCTACAGTTTTTCGGGTGGCTTGCATGGCGTGGGCGTGAGCGTGACCAATGCCTTGGCCAAACGGCTGCAGGTGCGGGTGTGGCGCGACGGGCAAACCGCGGCATTGGCTTTTTCGGGCGGAGACGTGATCGAGCCTTTGAAGGTCGCCTCGTCCCCCACCGCCACGTCTGCCGTGGCCGCAACGGGCGCGGGCGCTGCGCGACGCAGCGGCACCTCGGTGCGCGTGTGGCCGGATGCGAAGTACTTCGAGTCGGCCGAGCTGCCGCGGTCTGAACTGGTGCATCTCTTGCGCAGCAAGGCGGTGCTGATGCCCGGTGTGACCGTGACCCTGCACCACGAGAAGAGTGGAGAAACGCAAACCTGGCTCTACAAGGGGGGGCTGCGCGACTACCTGCTCCAAAGCCTGCCGGCCGAGCCCCTGATTCCTCTGTTCGAAGGCCAGCGCTATGCTGAAGCGGCCGAGACCGAGAATTTCGCCGAAGGCGAGGGCGCCGCTTGGTGCGTGGCCTTTACCGAGGATGGCGCCCTGCTTCGTGAAAGTTATGTGAACCTGATTCCCACCGTGGCCGGGGGCACGCATGAATCGGGTCTCAAGGATGGCCTGTTTGGCGCCATCAAGGGCTTCATTGAAATGCATGCGCTACTGCCCAAGGGCGTGAAGCTCATGCCCGAGGATGTGTTTTCGCGTGCCAGCTTCGTACTCTCAGCCAAGGTGCTGGATCCGCAGTTCCAGGGGCAAACCAAGGAGCGGCTGAACTCGCGCGACGCACTGCGGCTGGTGTCGGCCTACACCAAGCCCGGGCTGGAGCTGTGGCTGAACCAGCATGTCGAGCACGGCCGCAAGCTGGCCGAGTTGGTGATCAAGGCCGCCCAGACGCGCCAGCGCGCCTCGCAGAAGGTGGAGAAGAAGAAGGGCTCGGGCGTGGCGGTACTGCCGGGCAAGCTCACCGATTGTGAAAGCCGCGACCTCAGCATGAACGAGCTGTTCCTGGTGGAAGGTGATTCGGCCGGTGGCAGCGCCAAGATGGGCCGCGACAAGGAAACCCAGGCCATCCTGCCCCTGCGCGGCAAGGTGCTCAACGCTTGGGAAGTCGAGCGTGACCTGCTGTTCAAGAACAACGAGATCCACGACATCTCGGTGGCCATCGGCGTGGACCCGCACGGCGTGAACGACGCGCCCGACCTGAGCGGCCTGCGCTACGGCAAGGTCTGCATCTTGAGCGATGCGGATGTGGACGGCTCGCACATCCAGGTGCTGCTGCTCACGCTCTTTTTCCGCCACTTCCCCAAGCTGGTGGATGCGGGTGTGATCCATGTGGCGCGCCCGCCGCTGTTCCGTGTGGACGCCCCGGCTCGCGGCAAGAAGCCCGCAGCCAAGTTGTATGCGCTGGATGAGGGTGAGCTGACTGCCATCCTGGACAAGCTGCGCAAGGAAGGTGCGCGCGAGGGCTCTTGGTCGATCAGCCGCTTCAAGGGGTTGGGCGAGATGAGCGCCGAGCAGTTGTGGGAGACCACGCTCAACCCCGACACGCGGCGCTTGCTGACCGTGAGCCTGGGCACCTTGGACTTCGCTTCCACTGAGAACCGATTCAACCAACTGATGGGCAAGGGTGAGGCGGCGGCGCGGCGTGAACTGATGGAACTGCACGGCGATGCCGTGGAGGTGGACATCTGAGCCACCTGAAAGAACACCATGTCTGAACAATTGGAACTGCGTCCGGCCAACGAGCAGGACGACGACGGCCTAGCCGCCTACGCGCAGCGGGCCTATCTGGAGTACGCGCTGAGCGTGGTCAAGGGCCGCGCGCTGCCCGATGTTTGCGATGGCCAAAAGCCCGTGCAGCGTCGCATCCTGTACTCGATGGCCCGTATGGGCTTGGGTTTCAGCGGGGCCAATGGGGCCAAACCGGTCAAGAGCGCCCGCGTCGTGGGTGATGTGCTGGGCCGCTTCCATCCGCATGGCGACCAAGCCGCCTACGACGCCCTTGTTCGCATGGCGCAGGATTTTTCCCAGCGCTATCCGCTGATCGACGGGCAGGGCAATTTCGGCAGCCGCGATGGTGATGGAGCTGCGGCCATGCGCTACACGGAAGCGCGCCTGTCGCCCATCACGCGTTTGCTGATGGAGGAAATCGACGAGGGCACGGTGGACTTCGTGCCCAACTACGATGGGTCCACCGAAGAGCCACGCCTGTTGCCCGCGCGGCTGCCCTTTGTGCTGCTCAACGGCGCCAGTGGCATTGCGGTGGGTCTGGCCACCGAGGTGCCCAGCCACAATCTGCGTGAAGTGGCCGCGGCCACCGTGGCCCTGCTGAAGAACGAGAAGCTCGCCGATGACGAGCTGTTTGAACTGCTGCCCGGTCCGGACTACCCCGGCGGCGGGCAAATCATCAGCTCGCCCGAAGACATCCGTTCGGCCTACGCGGGCGGCCGCGGTTCGCTCAAGGTGCGCTGCCGCTGGAAGATCGAGGATTTGGCCCGCGGGCAGTGGCAGCTGGTGGTCACCGAGCTTGCGCCGGGCACCAGCTCGCAGAAGGTGCTCGAGGAGATCGAGGAGCTCACCAATCCCAAGGTGAAGGCGGGCAAGAAGGCCTTGACCGGCGAGCAGACCCAGCTCAAGGCCACCATCCTGGCCGTGTTGGATGGTGTGCGCGACGAGTCCAGCAAGGACGCGCCGGTGCGTCTGGTCTTCGAGCCCAAGAGCCGCACGGTCGAGCAGGCGGAGTTGGTGTCGGCGCTGCTGGCCCACACCAGCCTGGAGACCAGCGCGCCGATTAACCTGACGATGGTCGGCTCAGACGGCCGGCCCACGCAGAAGAGCCTGCGCCAGATGCTGCTGGAGTGGATCGGATTTCGCCTGCAGACGGTCGAGCGCCGCACGCGGCATCGGCTTTCCAAGGTGCTGGACCGCATTCACGTTCTCGAAGGCCGGCAGCTGGTGCTGCTCAACATCGATGAGGTGATTCGCATCATCCGCAACAGCGATGAGCCCAAGGCCGCGCTGATCGAGCGCTTCAAGCTCAGCGACCGCCAGGCCGAGGACATCCTGGAGATTCGACTGCGTCAGTTGGCACGGCTGGAGGCCATCAAGATCGAGCAGGAACTGGCCGACTTGCGCGGCGAACAGAAGAAGCTCGAAGACATCCTGGCCACGCCCGCTGCGCTCAAGCGCACGGTGGTCAAGGAAATCGAGGCGGATGCGAAAACATACGGCGACGACCGCCGAACGCTCATCCAGGCCGACAAGCGTGCCGTGGCCGAGGTCAAGGTGATCGATGAAGCGGTGACGGTGGTGGTGAGCTTGAAGGGTTGGGTGCGTGCACTCAAGGGTCATGAGGTCGAAGCCGCGTCGCTTCAATTCAAGTCCGGCGATGCGCTCTATGGCACTTTCGCTTGCCGCAGTGTGGACGCACTGGTGGTGCTGGGCAGCAATGGCCGCGCCTATTCGGTGTCGGTGTCGTCCTTGCCTGGCGGCCGGGGTGACGGTGCGCCGATCACCACGCTCATCGAACTCGAAAGCGGGACGCAGCCGGCCCACTACATCGCGGGCCCCGCCGACACCGTGCTGTTGTTGGCCGGCACGGGGGGCTACGGCCTGATGGCCCGCTTGTCCGACCTGCAAAGCCGCCAGCGCGGTGGCAAGAGCTTCCTGTCGATCGAGGCGGGAGAGCAGGTTCTGCCCCCGGCCCTGGTGCGGCCGGGCCATGATGCCGTGGCCACCTTGGCGTTGGACGGGCGCCTGCTGGTGTTTGCGCGGGATGAGTTGAAGCTGCAGCCCGGCGGTGGGCGCGGCCTGACCTTGATGGACGTGGATACCCAGGCACCCTTGGTGTCGGTGTGCACGTTTGCCGCCGCGGTGATGGTCACCGGTCAGGGCCGTGGCGGCAAGGACAAGGAAGAAAAGCTGCAGGGTGCAAACCTGGCGCTGCACGCCGGCAAGCGCGCGCGCAAGGGACGCAAGCTGGATGGATTTCCCCGGCCGATGAGGGTGGTGCCGCTGGCCTGACCCCCTCATGGCATGACCCACCCCTGTAGGAGGACTTCTTGATCACGCTGTACGACTGCTCCACCGCCCCAAGCCCAAGGCGTGCTCGAATCCTGCTGGCCGAAAAGGGTATCGCGCACCAGACGGTCCAGGTGAATCTGGCCCAGCGCGAACAACTGGGCGAGGCGTTTCGTGCCATCAACCCACTGTGCACCGTGCCGGCCCTGCGCCTGGAAGACGGCACGGTCCTCACCGACAACGCCGCCATCGAAGCGTGGGCCGAGGCCTACGCCCCACAGCCTCCCTTGTGGGGCGTCACACCGGCGCAGAGGGCCGAGATCGCCAGCTGGCATTGGCGTGTGGAATTCGAGGGCTTGTTGGCCATCGCCGAGGGCTTTCGAAACAGCTCACCGGCCATGGCCGGTCGCGCGCTCGCTGGCCCCGATGATGTTGCGCAGATTCCGGAACTGGCCCAGCGCGGGATACAGCGCACCCAACGGTTCCTGCGGACGCTGGATGAGCGGTTGCAGGGGCGCGACTACCTCGCTGCCGATCGGTTCAGTGTGGCCGACATCGTGGCCGTCGTGGCGGTGGATTTCGCCCGTATCGTCAAGGTCAAGCCCGGCCCGGAACACCCGAACCTGTTGCGCTGGCGCTCGGCCATGGGGCTCAGGCCGTCGATGGGCCTTTGAGCGTCCTCAACGATCGCCACGCCAATCCGGCCAGCATCACGAACAGCGCCGCGCTCCAGAATTCATAGGGTACGCCCAGCAGCCAGGCCTGGGCCTCCAGGCAGCTGGCCCTGGGCTGAAAGACGTCGGGCAACAGGCCGTCCAGCCCTGTGGCCGCCAAGATCCGGTCGGCCAGGGTGAGTTGGCAGCTCGCACTGGCAGCGGCCACGAAGTGCTGCCACAAAGCCGCTGCCAGGCCCAGCAGGGCCAGTAGCGCACGCGAGCCGGGCATCATGACGATCCAGGGGTGCGCCGTGCGCATGACGGCGGCGGCTTCCACCAAGGCGATGGCCGCGCCCAGCACAAAGATCAGACGCTGCAGCACGCACCAGGGGCAGGGCTGGAGGTCGAATCGGTGTTGGGACACCAGCGCAGCGCCGACAGCCGACAGCGCCAGTGCAGCCGACAGCACAGGCTCGGTTCGACGCGAGGCCAGCAGGCTCAAGCCGGTGCCACCTCAACGATCATCTCGATCTCCACGCAGGAGCCCAGCGGCAATTGCGCTACGCCGAACGCGCTGCGGGCATGCGCCCCCACTTCGGGGCCAAAGACCTCCATCAGCAGCTGCGAGCAGCCATTGGTCACGAGGTGGGCCTCTGTGAACTCGCCGGTGGAGTTGACCAGGCTCATCACCTTCACGATGCGCTTGACCCGCTGCAGGTCTCCCACGGCGGCCTGCAGGGTGCCCATCAGGTCGATGGCCACCGACCGGGCTGCAGCCTGGCCCTCACTGGTGCTGATGGTGGCGCCGAGTTGGCCCACCCAGGGTTTGCCATCGCGCTTGGCAATGTGACCGGACAGAAACACCAGCGATCCGGTTTGGACAAACGGGACATAGGCCGCTGCGGGGACGGCCACGGGAGGGAGTTGAATGCCGAGCGCCTGCAGACGTTGGGACGCGGTGGATGCAGTCATGCGGGGGACTCCAAAGAGGGGGTGTGGAACCGATTGAAGATCCTACATTGAGCAGGTGAACAAGGAATCGGCGGTGACGGGCGG
>RFTU01000130.1 GCA_009923315.1 Betaproteobacteria bacterium | reverse complement strand
GCGTTGGCGCAAGTAGTCGGGCTGCAGCAGGCTGTCCCAGCGACCAGCCGGTGGCGACACGAAGGCGGGGTCAGCCATGTAGAGCGCACGGTCGGCATAGGCCAGACGGGCCGCTTCGTTGTAGTGGTGCAGCCACTCGGGCGTCAGGGAACCGCGCTGGCCGGCGTGTGGCGGCAGGGCTGCGTCCAGCATGCCCAGGATCTGCATCAGGGTCAGGTGCCCTGAGGAGGGTGGCGGGAAACCGCACACCCGCAGGTGCGACGACCAGGACGTGCAGATCGGCTCGCGCTCCAAAGCACGGTAGCCACGCAGGTCGGCTTCGTCCATCGTCCCGGGAACCGGATGCGACTGCACCGCCCGCGCGATGCTGCGCGCCACCGGTCCTTCGTGCAGCGCACGCGCGCCCTGGGTCGCCAGTTGGCGAAGCACCTGCGCCAGCGCAGGGTTGCGCAGCCGGTGGCCCACCGGCCATGGCGAGCCATCCGCCTGGTAGTAAAACGCCCGTGCCCGCAGATCGCGCCGCAGCAGGGTATCCAACTCCAGCAAGCGGTGCAGCCGCGGCCCCACGGGAAATCCGTCCTCGGCCAGTCGGATGGCCGGCTCGAACAGCCGAGCCCACGGCAGTTTGCCGTGTTGGGCATGGGCCAGCTCCAGCATCCGCACAGCACCCGGCGTGGCCACGGCCCGGCCGCCGAAGACGGCTTGCTGCAGAGGCAAGGGCTTGCCCTGAGCGTCCAGGAATTGGTCTTCTCGGGCCCCGGCAGGGGCCGTCTCGCGACCGTCGAAGGCCTGCACCCGCTGGCCATTCCAGGTCAGCATCAGTGCCCCACCGCCCAGACCACTGCTTTGCGGCTCCACCAGGCCCAGCACCATCTGCACCGCGACGGCTGCATCCACCGCCGACCCCCCGGCCCGCAGAATCAGCAGGCCCGCCTCGGTGGCCAGTGGGTTGGCCGCGGCCACCATGTGCCGGCTGCCGGCCCAGCCCTCGCGCGGGGTCCAGGCCGATGCGGCTTCCGGCTCGACCGCGTCGGCCGCCAGGCGCAGCTCGGCTTGGACCTGTCCGGCGCGCGTGGGCCAAGGGGATTCACAGCCCGACAGGATGCCGGCCAATAGGGCCAGCGCCAGTGGACGCCAGCCTCCACCCGAACACGGACCCATCAGCCGGCGCATCAGAAGATCAGTGCCACGCCCGTCTTCTGTTTGAGGTCCTCGGCACTCACGCCCGGGGCCATTTCCACCACCTTCAGCCCGCGGTCGGTGACATCCATCACGGCCAAGTCGGTGATGATGCGGTCCACCACCCCCACCCCGGTCAAGGGCAGGGTGCAATGGGGCAGGATCTTCAGGTCGGTGCTGCCGTCCTTCTTCTTGGCCACATGCTCCATGAGCACCAGCACGCGGCCCACACCGGCCACCAGATCCATGGCGCCGCCCATGCCCTTGACCATCTTGCCTGGAATCATCCAGTTGGCCAGGTCGCCCTTTTCCGAGACCTGCATGGCCCCCAGGATGGACAGGTTGATCTTGCCGCCGCGGATCATCGCAAAGCTGTCGTGGCTGCCGAAGATGCTGCTGCCGGCAATCGTGGTCACCGTCTGCTTGCCCGCGTTGATGAGGTCGGCGTCCACCTCATCTTCAGAGGGGAAGGGGCCGATGCCCAGCATGCCGTTCTCGCTTTGCAGCCACACCTCCATGGTGGAAGGCACATGGTTGGCCACCAGCGTGGGCAGGCCGATGCCCAGGTTCACATAGAAGCCGTCCTGCAGCTCGTGCGCCGCGCGTGCGGCCATCTGGTCGTGGGTCCAGGACATGGTCAGACTCCCGCTTTCTCGGTGATGGTGCGCTTCTCGATGCGCTTTTCGGGGTGGGCATTGAGCACCAGGCGGTGCACATAGATGCCCGGCAGGTGGATGTGGTCGGGATCGATCTCGCCCTTTTCCACGATCTTTTCCACCTCGCAAACCGTGATCTTGCCGGCCATGGCCGCAGGCGGGTTGAAGTTGCGGGCGGTGCGGCGAAACACCAGATTGCCGCTCGTGTCGGCCATGTAGGCCTTGACCAGGGAGACATCCGGGACGAGGGAACGCTCCATCACATAGGTCTGCCCGTCGAACTCGCGCAGTTCCTTGCCCTCGGCCACCACCGTGCCGACGCCGGTCTTGGTGAAGAAGGCCGGTATGCCCGCACCGCCGGCGCGCAACTTTTCGGCCAGCGTGCCTTGGGGCGTGAACTCCAACTCGAGTTCGCCGGCCAGGTACTGGCGCTCGAACTCCTTGTTCTCACCCACATAGGACGAAATCATCTTCCTGATCTGACGCGTCTGCAGCAACAGGCCCAGACCGAAGCCGTCCACCCCGGCGTTGTTGGAGATCACACACAGGTCTTTGACACCACTGTCGCGCAGCGCGGCGATCAGCGCCTCGGGAATCCCGCACAGGCCAAAGCCACCCACGGCCAGGAGTTGCCCGTCGCGCACGATGCCCTGAAGGGCGGCGGCGGCGGAGGGGTAGATCTTGTTCATCGAAGCAGTCCTTGATGGGAAACGGTCTAACGGTACAACAGTCATTTTCCGGCAGCCTGAGGCCAGCAGCACCGGCTGGCCGCAGCCGGCGCCCCCATGGCCGCATCACGCCGCGATGAGCGCCCTCACAAAATCGGGAATGGGCACCGACTTCTGCGCCTTGAAGTCCGTCCACACCACCTTGGCGCCGCCTTCGGCGTGGATGACGCCCGGCTTGTCCAGGCGCTCCATGGTCACATAGGTGTCAAAGCTGCTGCGCCCCGGGTTGGCCGCATAGTGCTTGACCAGGATCGATCCGGGGTACTCCAGTTGGATCAGAAAGTTGCAGAAGGCGTTGACGATCACCGGACCCACGCGGTCCGGGCCGGGCGTGCAGCCCAGGGAGTCGAACCACTCGATACGGCTGGTTTCGAAAAACCGGAAGTACGACGCGTTGTTCACATGGCCCATCGCATCCATGTCCCCCCAACGAATGGGCATCGTCATCTCGTGCACGAGCGTCTTGTGTTCAGGCAAGGTGAAGCGCAGCAATCCAAATCCTTCCCACTGATCAGCGATACACGGGCCACAGGCAAGCCCGACGCCATGGCTACACGCCAAAGCCGTCGTCAGCCGAGATCACCGCCCCATTGATGAAATGACTCTGCGGCGCGCACAACATCAACAGCGTGCTGTCGAGGTCTTGCGGCTGCCCCACCCGCTTGCGCGGCAGCATGTTCACCAGCTTCTGCCCTTGTTCGGTCTTCCAGTGGTGGTGATTGATCTCGGTGTCGATGTAGCCCGGGCAGATGGCGTTCACATTGATGCCATAGCGGCCCCATTCCAGCGCCATGGCACGGGTCATGTGGATCACGGCGGCCTTGCTCATGCAGTACACGCCAATCTGCCCCAGCACGCGCAAGCCGGCCATGGAGGCGATGTTCACGATGCGCCCCCCGATGAAGGTCCCCGGGGCCGCGCCCTTGCTGCGGGCGATCATCCGCTTGCCCACCTCTTGGGCCACAAAGAAGGCCCCGCGGGTGTTGGTGTTCATGATGAAGTCGTAGTCCTGTGGAGCCACGTCGACCAGCTTCTGCGTGGTGCTCACGCCCGAGTTGTTGATCAGGATGTCGATGGTGCCCACCTCGGTCTCGGCATGCGCCACGGCCGATCGGATGCTGTCGGGGTCGGTCACATCGAGCTTGACCACATGTGCGTCTCCCCCCTCGGCTTCGATTTCGGTTCTCAGGTCGCGCAGCTTCTCGGTTCGGCGCGCCGCCAGCACGACGGCGGCCCCACTGCGCGCGAGCACCCTGGCGAACTGCGCGCCCAAACCGCTGGAGGCGCCCGTGACCAGGGCCACGCGGCCGGAGAGATCGATGGTGTAGGACATGGCAGGCTCCGCGGTGGTGCAGTGCCACAAACCTTAGCACGCGGCGGCTTGAGCAGCCCGCGCCAGGCGTCGAACGGTCGTTCTATTTTTGAGGGCTGCCCCGATAGAATTCGCGGCGATGGAACGCCGGCCCCGCTCCGCGCGCCTGCGGCG
>RFTU01000129.1 GCA_009923315.1 Betaproteobacteria bacterium | reverse complement strand
TTCGCAAACAAGGCCGACGTTGAGGGCCAGAACGACGTGGCTGCGCTGTTCCGTTCCACCGCTGAAGGTGAGACCGGTCACGCCCATGGCCACCTTGAATTCCTCGAGCATGGCTCTGGCGACCCGGCCACCGGCCTGCCCATCGGCAGCAGCCGTCAAAACCTGATGGCCGCTGTGGCCGGCGAAACGCACGAGTACACCGACATGTACCCGGGCATGGCCAAGACGGCCCGCGACGAAGGCTTCGACGAAATCGCCGACTGGTTTGAGACGCTGGCCAAGGCCGAGCGCTCACACGCCAACCGCTACCAGAAGGCCCTGGACGCGTTGGTCGACTGACCCTCGCGGCCCATGCCAGTGAAGAGGGGGCCGCGTGCCCCTTCTTCGTTTGGCCCCTGAATGACAAAGACGCGCCGCATGCGGTTTGGGCGGCGCCTGACCTGTGAACGAATTCCTTACGGACCCGCAAGCACCATGAGCAGAGAAGGCAGCCTAGAGGCGCCCACCCGGCACCCGATCGACTGGCAGAACCCGGAGTTCTACAACGAAGAGAAGTGCGTTCATGAGATGGAGCGCATCTTCGACATCTGCCACGGTTGCCGCCGCTGTGTGAGCCTGTGCCAAAGCTTTCCGACGCTGTTCGATCTGGTGGACGAAAGCCCCACCGGTGAAGTGGACGGTGTGAACAAGAGCGACTACTGGAAGGTGGTCGACCAGTGCTACCTGTGCGACCTTTGCTACCTCACCAAGTGCCCCTATGTGCCGCCGCACGAATGGAATCTGGACTTCCCCCACACCATGCTGCGAGCCAAGGCCATCAAATTCAAGAAAGGTGAGACCAAGCGCGGCGAGAAGTTTCTGGCCTCCACCGATGTACACGGCCAATTCGCCGGCATCCCGATCGTGGTTCAGGCCGTCAATGCCATCAACAAGACCAAGTTCGCCCGCCAGGTGATGGACACGCAGTTGGGCGTTCACCCGGACGCCTGGATGCCCGAGTTGGCATCCGAGCGCTTCCGCTGGAGTGCGCCCAAGGCCCGCTACAAGCAGGTGACCAATGGCGAGCGTACCCTGGGCAAAGTGGCGATCTTTTCGACCTGCTACGTGAACTACAACGAGCCCGGCATCGGACATGACCTGCTCAAGATCCTGGACCACAACGAGATCCCGTATGTGATCGTGGACAAGGAAAGCTGCTGCGGGATGCCCAAGCTCGAACTGGGCGACCTGGATTCAGTGGCGCAAAGCAAGGCCGCCAACATTCCGGTGCTGGCCCGGTACGCGCGCGAGGGCTACCAAATCCTGTCGGCCGTTCCTTCCTGCACGCTGATGTTCAAGCAGGAAATTCCGCTGATGTTCCCCAATTGCACCGACACGCAGCTGGTGAAGAAGGCGATGATGGACCCCTTTGAGTACCTGATGCTGCGCAACCGTGACGGCCTCTTGAAGACCGACTTCAAGACGGCGCTGGGCAAGGTGTCGTACCACATTCCCTGCCACGGCCGGGTGCAGAACATCGGCAAGAAGACCGAGGAGATGTTCAAACTCATCGGCACCAAAGTGGATGTGCAGCTCAATACCGTGGAGCGCTGCTCAGGCCACGCCGGCACCTACGGCGTGAAGAAGGATTACCACAAGGTGGCCATGAAGATCGGCAAGCCGGTGTTCCGCGCCATGGCCAAGGACACCCCCGACTTCATTTCCAGCGATTGCGCGCTGGCCGGGCACCACATCGCCCAAGGCATGAAGGAAGCCGGCACACCGGCGCAGGCGCTGCAGCACCCGCTGAGCTTGGTGCGCCGTGCCTATGGCATGGCTTGATGTACAGACAGGAGTTCACCCACATGACGACCATTGAACGCAACAGCCTCATGACGCTGGAGGCCTATTCCAAGATCCGCAAGACCAGCCGCGCCGGGGCCATCGCCCACCGCAAGCTGCGCAGCGTGCAGCTGGGAGACCACATCACGCTGCAGTTTGAAGACGAAACAACCATTCGTCGGCAGATCCAGGAGATGCTGCACATCGAAAAGATCTTCGATGAGGAAGGCATCAACAGCGAGATCGAGGCCTATGCTCCGCTGGTGCCGGACGGTACGAACTGGAAGGCCACGATGCTACTGGAGTACCCCGACATTCACGAGCGCCGCCGTGAATTGGCGCGCCTGATTGGCGTGGAAGACCGCATGTTCATCGAGGTTGAGGGCCACGGTCGCGTCTACGCCATCGCCGACGAAGACCTGGACCGTGAGAACGACGAGAAGACCTCCTCGGTGCACTTCGTGCGCTTCGAGTTCAACAAGGACATGCGCGACGCGATCCGCGCCGGTGCGGCCGTGAAGCTGGGCTGCGACCACACCAACTACCCCGCGCACGTGTTGATCGCCGCCGACACCCTGGCCAGCCTGGCCGGCGACCTGCGTTAAGAAAAACGGGGTCAGTCCCATGACGCTGACTGAACTGCTGATCACGGCCTGGCTGGCGCTGGCTGTGGTGTTCACCTTCGTGTGGGTGGACCAGCGCTCCACGGGTAACGCGGGCATGGTGGATGCCTATTGGGCTTGGACGCTGGGGCTCTTGGGGCCGTGGTTCGCCTGGCACTCTACCGCCGAGCCGGTGGTGCGCCTGATGATGGCCGTCATGCCCCTCGTGTGGGGCCTGCGCCTGGGCACCTTCCTCTGGGCACGCAACCACGGCAAGCCAGAAGACGGCCGCTACGCGCAGCTGCGCCTGGAATGGGGGGCGCAAGCGCAGTACAAGATGTGGCGCTTCTTCCAGATACAGGTGCTGTTCTCGATGGTGATCGCCCTGGGGCTGTTGGTGGCCAGCCGGCGCGACACGCCCGTCCCGCAGCCGCTGATCCTGTTGTCGGCCTTGATTTGGATCGTGTCCATCCTGGGCGAGGCACTGGCCGATGCGCAGCTGGCGGCCTTCAAGCGTGACCCGGTAAATAAGGGGAGGGTTTGCCGCTCGGGCTTGTGGGGCTGGTCGCGCCACCCGAACTACTTCTTCGAATGCCTGCACTGGGCAGCCTATGTGCCGCTGGCCTGGGGCGCCGAAGGTTTCTGGCTGGCGCTGCTGCCGCCGGCGGTGATGGCCTTCCTGCTGCTCAAGCTCTCCGGCATTCCGGCCACGGAGGCGCAGGCGGCGCGCACGCGGCCCGAGTATGCGGACTACATCCGCACGGTGAGCCCGCTGATTCCCTGGCCACCGAGGCGCAGCGCCTGAGTCACGGTGGATGGAGGTGGGTGCGGATATTGCCCCCGCGGCCATCCACAATGCCCCATCGCCCGCAAAATGGGCAGCTCATCCGCAGGGTGGTTTGCTGCGGCCCGTGACCCATCCAACCGGCGCGCCCCCGTACGCCTGCACTGCCCATGAACACCACCGTGGCCTCCACCGATGCGGCCCCTGAATCGGCCACCTTCTCGGCCCGCCTGAGCACGGCCCTGATCGACGCCTGCGAGCGCGGCCTGCTGCCCGACGCCCTGGTGCGTGCGGGCATGCGCAGCCTGATGAAGCAGCGCCTGATCGACGAAGGCGCCGACAACGCGCCCCTGGCCACCGAGCGCCTGGCCGCGCTGGTGGCTGAGCTGCGCGAAAGCCCGATCGCCAAGGAGACGGATGCAGCCAACGAGCAGCACTACGAAGTGCCCTCGGCCTTCTTCCACCTGCACCTGGGCCCGCGCCTGAAGTATTCCTGCGCCTGGTACGAAACCGGCACGGAAACCCTGGCGCAGGCCGAAGAGGCGATGTTTCGGCTGTACGCCGAACGTGCCGGACTGGCCAACGGCCAGCGCATCCTCGACCTGGGCTGTGGCTGGGGCAGCATGAGCCTGTGGATGGCCGAGCGATTTCCGGGCGCGCAAATCGTGGGGATGTCGAATTCCCACGGCCAGCGCGACTACATCGAAGCGCGTGCCCGAGAGCGGGGGTTGAGCAATCTGACCATCCTGACGGCCAACGTGGTGGAGGCGGACTTCCCCTTGCAAGGGGTGCCGGCCGACTTCGACCGTGTGGTGTCGATCGAGATGTTCGAGCACATGAAGAACTACCAGAGCCTGTTCGCCAA
>RFTU01000128.1 GCA_009923315.1 Betaproteobacteria bacterium | reverse complement strand
CCTTGGCCTTGGGCATGCCCACCTCCTTGCAGTTGCGGGCGAACAGCGTGATGCTGATGGGCCGTCAATTGGATTCAGTGGTCGCTCAAGCGCAACCGTTGTTGGAGGGGTCCACGAGCCTGGGGTGGCGCGTGGACCTGCAGGCTGCGCAGTTGGCCGGGCGTGTGGAGTGGCGGCCTGCAGAGCCCGGCCTGCGTGAGCCCAATGGCCGTGTCTTGGCACGCCTGTCGCGTTTGTCGATTCCGCCACCCACCCACGACACCGCCGAGGACTCCGCCGTGGATGAACGCATCGAGTGGCCGGCTTTGGATGTGGTGGTCGAGGACTTTGAACTGCGCGGCCGCCGCCTGGGTCGCCTGGAGGTCAGGGCCGAGGTGGAGCGCCGAGAGCGGGCTGGACCCACGCGGGGGGGCGGTGGAGATTGGAAGCTCACGCGTTTTGCCCTGTCCAATGCCGATGCGGCCTTGAGCGCGTCAGGCACCTGGGCCGGCACGGGCGATGCCGTGGCCAGGACGCGCCGCACCGCGATGGATTTCGAGCTTGAACTCAAGGACAGTGGTGCCTTGCTCAAGCGCCTGGGCCTGGAGCAGGCCCTGCGGGCGGGCGCGGGCCGCATCACGGGTCAGCTGGCCTGGCGCGGTTCCCCCTTGAGCCCGGATGTGCGGACCATGCAGGGACAGTTGCGTCTGGACCTGCGCAGTGGCCAGTTTTTGAAGGCTGACCCCGGTGCCGCGCGACTGCTCGGTGTGTTGAGTCTTCAGGCCTTGCCACGCCGCTTGCTTCTGGACTTTCGAGATGTGTTCCAGGAGGGGTTTCCCTTTGACTCCATCACCGGTGATGTGGCCGTGGTCGGGGGCGTGGCCAGCACCAACAACCTGCGCATGCGCGGCATACAGGCAGCCGTCCTGATGGAAGGCAACGCCGACCTCAACCGTGAGACGCAGGACCTGCGGGTGTTGGTGGTTCCCGAAATCAACGCCGGCACGGCTTCCCTGGCCTATGCCACCATCAACCCAGCCTTGGGTTTGGGCACCTTTCTGGCGCAACTGTTCCTGCGCAGACCCCTGATGGCGGCCAATACCCGCGAGTTCAGCATCACCGGCACCTGGATCGACCCCAAGGTGGAACGGTTGCAGCGCAGCGTGCCCACCACGGAACAGGTGGACCGTGCGGTCAACCCACCGGCGCCTGCTGCCAGCCCAGCGACCACCGGCGCGTCTTCACCCCTTGCGCCACCGGACAGGAGAACACCATGACCCGCATCGCCGCCATTCAGATGGTGTCCACCCCCGATGTGCAGCGCAACCTGGCTGATGCGGCTGAGCTGCTGGCCCGTGCGGCGGGACAGGGTGCCCGCGTGGCCGGCCTGCCCGAATACTTTTGTCTGATCGGCCGACGCGACGAAGACAAGCTCACGCACGCCGAGCCGCCGGGTCGAGGTCCGATTCAGGACTTTCTGCGTGAACAGGCGCAACGGCACGGGCTGTGGCTCATCGGGGGCACCATTCCCGTGGCCTCACCGGAACAAGGGCGGGTCTTCAACCGCAGCCTTCTGCTCAATCCGCAGGGCGAGGTGGTCGCGCAGTACGACAAGCTGCATCTGTTTCGCTACAACAACGGTCGCGAGGCCTACGACGAAGCCCGTGTGCTCAAGGAAGGGTCGCAAGCCGTGGCCGCCACGCTGGCCACCGAGCCCGAACTGCGGCTTGGCCTTTCGGTCTGCTACGACCTCCGGTTTCCGGAACTGTTTCGCTCGCTGAGTTTCGGGCAGCCTGATGAACGACCCTGCGACCTGCTGGCCGTGCCCTCGGCATTCACGCACACCACGGGGCAAGCCCATTGGGACGTGCTGCTGCGCGCGCGGGCCATCGAGAACCAGTGCTACGTCATGGCGCCGGCACAAGGTGGCCTGCATGAAAACGGCCGCCGAACCTGGGGACACAGCGTGGTGATCGACCCTTGGGGCGCGGTGCTGGCCTGTGTCCAGGAAGGCCCTGGCGTGGCCGTGGCTGAAGTCGATGCGATGCGGCTGGCCGCCGTGCGCCAAGAGTTGCCGGCGCTGCAGCACCGTCGCCTGGGGTTGGTGCCCGGCCAAGCCTGTTGATGCCTAACGCCGGCCGAACATCATCTGACGGGCCAGTGCGGGCTTGAGCCCGGGCAGGTGCTCCACCGCCAGCAGGCCGATGGCGCGGGCGGTGGCGGCACCGGGGAGCGACCAGGTGAAGCTGCGCGCCAGAAAGTCGGTGGCGGCGATCATCGACCAGCGATCGGCCGCACGGGCCCCGTGCACACGTGACAGCACCTGCGACAGCGATTCGCCGCGGCGATGAGCGCCACGCAGGCGCTCGGCCAGGGCTTGGGCGTCGCGCAGGCCCAGGTTCAGGCCCTGACCGGCCACCGGGTGCAGCGTCTGGGCAGCGTTGCCGATGCGCACCAGGCAACCGGCGCGCACCAGGCTGGTTTGGGCCTGCAAGCCCAGGGGGAAGGATTTCAGTGGCCCGATGCGCTCGATGCGACCGGCCTGAGCCGGCAGCAAGCTGTTGAGCACCACCCTGCGTTGCGAGTCGCTCAGCTGGGCCACCGGGTCCTCGCGCGAGTCGACGCACCACACCAGCGAAGCGCGCGTCAGATCGGGTCTGGCGGCCGCCTCGGACGACGGCAGGGGCGGCAGAGGCAACAACGCCACGGGCCCCTGACGCGTGAAGCGCTCCACCGCCAGGCCCGGCGTGCCGCCGATCAGGTCCACTGTGCCCACCCAGGCGGTCTGACCGTAGTCGTGCCGCAACTGTTGCGTGTCCCAGCGCGACAGCCAGCGCCACAAGCCCGTGCGGTTCTCCAAGCCTTGCCCCTGGTCTTCATCGTGGATGTCGACTTCGGGCTTGGTGGCGTCACGCATGAACACGCCACCTTCGGCCACGACGGCCAGGTCAAACGTCTCGGCGATGCCCGCATCCACCTCGACCCGACTGGTGGATGCCCCATGGGCAGGGTTCGCCTGTGCGGCCACACCGGGAACCACCTTCAGGGCCTGCACCGCTTGACCGAATCGATGGTGCAGGCGATGCGGCTGGAGCGCCTGCTCCGCCTCCCAAGCGGCTTGCAGCGCCGGCACCAATGCCCCGTAGGCCATCACCGCACCCAACTCGGGCACACCCAATTCCTGCGCCCGGATGTGGACGGCCGGCTGCGAACCGGGCAGCGCCACGGCGGGGGCTTCCTGGCTGACCTGCACCTCCAAAATGGGCTGCGTGCCTTGGGCAGGCCAGGCACCCAACTGGCGCAGCAACTGCACGCTGCCCAGGGACAGGGCCAGGGTGCGAGGGTCGCGGCCCACGTCGGCCGTCAGCGCACGCGCATCGAAGAGGCTGACCTGCCACTGCGGGCAGCGGCGGGCCATCAGCAGGGCCAGGGCCAAGCCCACCGGGCCGGCCCCCACGACGGCCATGTGCCGGCTGGGGAGAGTCATTTGCGCCATGGCCCCGAGCTTAGCGCCACCGATCGGCGGCGGCGCCCTCGGCCGTCAAAGCCCCGCGCAGCGAAGCCGTTGCAGGAAGGCCTCGTCCTCTGTGCTGTCGGCTGGGGAGGGGGCCTTCCCAAGGAAACGCGGGTCCCTCGGGGCACCGACGGAAGCGCTCGATCGGGACCAGCGTGTCCACCAACGCGCAGGCCGTGCGGTTGGGGCAGGTTGGTGAGCGGCTAGCCGTAGAGCAGAAGCGGGGAGGGCCGACATGGGTGGACTCGCTGCGGGTCGATGGATGGGCTTCCAAGCGTCAGTGTGCGTCAGCCCCATGGCAGCTTGATGACAATCTTCAAGGCGAGGTGAAGGGGCGGACAACCCCACGCCACGATCCCTTTTGAAGACGGCGTAACCTTTGGGTGATGAGTTCGATTCAGACCGCACCTGCGAACGCCCAGGGTTTGACGTGGAGGGAGTTCGCGCGCGCCTGGGCGCTCACCGCCGCCGTGTTCATGGCCATCGATGCGGTGTGGCTGGTGACCATGGCCTCGCGCCTGTACCAGCCCACCATCGGCCATCTGCTGGCACCCGAACCCGACCTGCTGGCAGCCGCGGTGTTTTATGCCATCTACATCGCCGGGATGGTGGTGTTC
>RFTU01000127.1 GCA_009923315.1 Betaproteobacteria bacterium | reverse complement strand
CCAGCAGCCATCACAGCACTAACTTGCTCTGTTTTCAGCCCCCCCCTGTTTTGGTGGGGCCGGGGATTCGAACTGAATGCCCGACCGAACCGCCCCTAGCGGCGGTTCCGAACCACTGCGCTGGGCCGCGCGCAACCTCCCGATCAACGAAGTGCGCATGAGCCCATAGGACGAGCACCCATCGCTCGGCCTCATCCGCCCCTTTCGGAGGCCAGCTACACCTCGGCCCCGTGACTTGCATTTAACAAGCCACGGTGATAGGCTTGCATTTCGCAAGTTAAAAGTCACCCAACCGCTCGAGGAGCCTGCCAGATGGACCGTGTACTGCTAACGGGTGTCACCGGATACATCGGCCAGCACTGCGCTGCCGAACTGCTCAGGCAAGGCTATGAGGTCGTGGGAACCGTTCGCTCGCGCGTCAAGGCAGATCACACCCGAGTCGCCATCGCGAGGGTGGCGCCTGTTGATCGCCTGAGTTTCGTCGAGGCCGACCTTCTGTCCGATAAGGGGTGGGCCGAGGCGATGAAGGGCTGCACATTCGTCATGCATGTCGCCTCTCCATTCCTGCTCACAGAGCCAACGGATGAGAGCGAACTGATCACCCCCGCGGTCGAAGGGACCCAGCGCGTCATCGCTGCCGCCCAGCGCGCCCACGTGAAACGCCTTGTCCTGACATCCTCGACCTTCGCGATGATCGCCGGAAAGGACAGCGGTCGATACGGCCCAGAGGCCTGGTCGGACACCAACGCCCCCATCGGTGCCTATGCAAAGAGCAAGACCCTGGCCGAGCGCGCCGCCTGGGAAGCCGTCAAAGGCGGCGACATGGAACTCACGGTGGTCAACCCCGGCGCGGTTTTCGGGCCCTCTCTCGGGGCGGCGATGGACGGGCAGAGCGTCACGATGATGACGGCCATGATCAACGGAAAGATGCCGATGCTTCCCGACATGAGCATGGGCATGGTCGATGTTCGGGACGTCGCACGGCTGCACGTCAGGGCGATGACCACTGACGGTGCCGCTGGAAAACGATTCATCGCCGCCAGCGCAGAACCCATTGAGATGACGACCGTGGCGAAGGTGCTGAAGGAGGCCGGATACAGCAAGGTTTCGACGCGCAAGGCGCCGACCATGCTCCTGAAATTCATGGGCTTGTTTGATGCCGAAGTGCGAGGAATGCTTCCATTCATCGGAAAGGCCGCCGCCTACAACAACCAAGCGACTTTCGATGTGCTTCAGTGGCAACCCACACCGCTGGAGACCTCGTTCAGGGAAATGGCGGCGGCAATCGCGCCATCCGCCGCAAGCAACATGGCTTGATGCGCTCCCATTTCCACCCTTCACCTGCGGATATGAAAAATGACTGCTGACCTCTGGATTTTGTTGAGCCTCGCCCTGCTGACGGAACTGCTCACCTTGCCCCCGCTCGTAGCGCGTGGATCGGTGCCCGGTGGCATCCGGTGGATCTTCTACAACCGTGACACCGACCTTGCGGGCGTTGCGCCGTGGGGCGGGCGGGCCGTTCGGGCCCACAGCAATCTTGCCGACAATCTGGCGCTGTACGCCGTCGTCATCGGAATCGCCCATTTCACGGGTGCGACCAATGACATCACACAGCTCGCCGGCATCGTGCTGCTGATCGCGCGCTTGCTGCACGCGATGGTCTACATCGCCGGCATTCCGTATCTGCGAACCGCGGTATTCGCCGTCGCGCAACTTTCGATGTTGGTCTATGTCTGGCAAATCATCGCGCACTACATGGCGCATTGAATCCAGCACCGACAATCCGGCATCACAGAAGATGCCTTGGGAGTCAAGCGATGGCGACTGAAATCGATGGAGTGGATTGGCGGTCGGTCTGCCCGATCAGTTCCGCTCTTGACGTACTGGGTGACAAATGGTCCTTGCTGATCATTCGAGACCTGTTGATACACGGGCCGCGTACCTACTCAGACTTCCTGGCTTCCCCAGAACACATCGCCACCAATATCCTCGCGTCCCGCTTGAAACTGCTCACCAGCCTCAAGCTGATCGAGCGAGCCAACCCTCAGGCCACTGCGCGCAACAACGCCTTCCAACTCACTGAAAGCGGCACCGCCCTTCGGCCTGTCCTTGAGGGCTTGGCCCGCTGGGCGCAGTCCCACCTCAAGGATCAACACCGCAGCATGGCCTCCATTTCATGACGACGCCGGCTGGGAGTTCCAGGCTGCCTGAGTTGAAGAATGCCTTGGTCTTCTACGGTGGCGAACCGAGGGTCGAGCCGTGGTAGCCGGCGCAGCCTCGCCGCTGCTCACGGCTCCGATCGGTCGAACCATCATTCGTCTGGCAGCACCGAACATGCTGGCCATGGTAGTGACCATGGCCACCTTGATGGCTGAGGCTTGGTATGTCGGGCAACTCGGCACGGAAGCCTTGGCAGGGCTGGCATTGGGCTTTCCGATGATGATGCTGGTCATGATGTTGTCAGCGGGCTCGTTCGGCGGCACGATCACCGGAGCCGTTGCACGGCTGTTGGGTGCTGGCGATCGTGAAGGAGCCGAGGTGCTGGCCCTTCACGCGGTGCTGATGATGCTGTTGCTGGCCTGTCTGTGCTCAGCGATCTTCCTGGGCGGCGGGCGCGTCATCTACAGCCTACTGGGCGGTCGCGGCCCTGTGCTGGAGCAAGCGTTGGCCTATTCAAACATGCTGTTCGCAGGTTCCCTCAGCCTTTGGCTGACGAATGCGCTGGCAGCGATCGTGCGTGCAACCGGGCACATGTCGGTGGCAGCCAAATGCCTGTTGGCCGGATCATGTGTACAAATCGTTGCTGCGGGTGGGCTGGTGTTCGGTTTGGGGCCATTGCCGAGCCTGGGCATCGCCGGTGCCGCGGCGGGCATTTTGGTTGGCAACGCATTTGCTGCCGTGCTGCTGTTGAATTTCCTGGTCAACCGGTGCGCTGAACTTCGTCTGCGATTCTCCGGCCTGCCCTTCAAACTCGCTCTCATCGTAAGGTTGCTCCAACTCGGCTCGCTTGCATCCATCAATCCCATCAGCACCACGGCCACGGTGCTGGTTCTCACCGGATTTGTCGCTCACCTTGGGGTGGATGTGCTGGCAGGCTACGGTATTGGCGCGCGCCTGGAGTTGCTGCTGGTACCGATGATCTTTGGCTTCGGTGCCGCTGCCACCGCACTGGTGGGGGTGCACTTCGGTGCCGATGCCATCGAGCGAGGACACCTGGCCGGTTGGACCGCCGCTGCATACAGCGCAGTCCTGTGCGGCCTGATCGGTGGGGCCGTGGCTTTGTTTCCAGGGCTCTGGGCCAATCTATTCACCCAGGCCGAGACCGTCAGAAGCGCCTGTCGCACCTACTTGCAGATCGTCGGCCCCTTCTATGCCTTCTATGGGGTATCCCTTTGCCTTTACTTCGCTTCGCAGGGCGCCGGGCGAGTGCTGTGGCCAGTGATCGCAAGCCTGGTACGCGTGAGCATCATCGTGCTGGGTTGCATGGCTCTTGCACTCGAGCCCGGCGCAAGCGCTGCGCAGTTCTTCTGGGTCATCGCTGTCGGATTGGCGGCACAGGGACTGCTCACCGGAGCAGCCATACGCCTCGGTGCGTGGAGAATGGGTCAGTCAACGTAGAACGTCAACCTGATGAGGATATGCATGAGCATCACACTCACTGCCGCCACATTGCCGGTCTTCAAAGCAGGCTTGATGAGTCTGTCTCATTGCCTGAGTAAGGCAGCTGCCCATGCTGCAAGCCGAGGGTTCAGCCCCGACGCTTTTGTGTCTCTCAAGTTGGCACCCGACATGCTGCCGTTTGCATCACAGATCCGCATCGCTTGCGACAGTGCAAAAAATGCGACAGCACGGGTGAGTGGACTGGAGGCCCCGCGGTTTGCAGATGACGAAACGACTTTCGCCCAACTGCAGGCGCGCATTCAAAGCACATTGGCTTGGCTTGAAACCGTACCAGTGGATGCCTTTGACGGACGCGAGGCGGAGAACATCACGTTTCCCGTAGGGCGGGAGAACACCAGAACCCTGCCTGGTGAGGCGTATTTGAAGCACCACGCGCTGCCCAACTTCTTCTTCCACCTCGTGACCGCGTACAACCTCCTGCGCCATGGCGGAGTCGATCTTGGCAAGAAG
>RFTU01000126.1 GCA_009923315.1 Betaproteobacteria bacterium | reverse complement strand
GCAATGCCCCCTATGTGGAGGAACTCTATGAGAGTTACCTCGACAACCCAGGCTCGGTTCCCGAGCGGTGGCGCGCCTACTTCGACGCCCTCCAGCACGTTCCCGCCACCGACGGCTCACAGCGCTCCGATGTGGCGCACGCACCGGTGGTGGAATCGTTCGCGCAACGCGCGAAAGCCAATGCTTTTGCCCTGAAGGCCAGCGAAGCCGACCTGGCCGTGGCGCGCAAACAGGTGCACGTGCAGTCGCTGATTGCGGCCTATCGCTTCCTGGGTTCACGCTGGGCTGATCTGGATCCGCTCAAGCGGACCGAGCGGCCCAAGATTCCGGAGCTTGAACCCAGCTTCTACGACCTGGCCGAATCGGACTTGGACATCACCTTCTCGGCGGCCAACACCTACTTTGGCAAGGGCGAGGAGATGACCCTGCGCGACATCGTGCAGGCCCTGCGTGAAACGTATTGCGGCACCATTGGTGCGGAATTCATGCACTGCACCGACCCGGCCGAAAAGCGCTGGTGGCAGGAGCGGCTGGAGTCCGTTCGCAGCAAGCCCGATTTCAATGCGGAGAAGAAGAAGCACATCCTGGACCGCCTGACGGCCGCTGAGGGGCTGGAGCGCTATCTGCACACCAAGTATGTGGGCCAGAAGCGCTTCTCGCTGGAAGGCGGTGAGAGCTTCATCGCCTCCATGGACGAACTCGTGCAGCGTGCCGGCGAGAAGGGCGTGCAGGAGATGGTGATCGGCATGGCCCACCGTGGCCGCCTCAATGTGCTGGTCAACACCCTGGGCAAGATGCCCAAGGACCTGTTTGCCGAGTTCGACCACACCGCCCCCGAGAACCTGCCCGCCGGCGATGTGAAGTACCACCAGGGCTTCTCTTCAGACATCTCCACCCCGGGCGGCCCCGTGCACCTGTCGCTGGCCTTCAACCCTTCGCACCTGGAGATCGTCAATCCGGTGGTGGAAGGTTCGGTGCGCGCGCGCATGGAGCGTCGCGGCGACAAGCACGGCGATCAGGTCCTGCCGGTGCTGGTGCATGGTGATGCGGCATTTGCCGGCCAGGGTGTGGTGATGGAGACGCTGGCCTTGGCGCAGACCCGGTACTACAGCACGGGCGGCACGGTGCACGTGGTCATCAACAACCAGATCGGCTTCACTACCAGCGACCCACGCGACAGCCGCTCCACGCTGTACTGCTCGGATGTGGTGAAGATGATCGAGGCGCCGGTGCTGCATGTCAACGGAGATGACCCCGAAGCTGTCGTGTGGTGTACCCAACTGGCCATGGACTACCGCCAGCAGTTCAAGAAGGATGTGGTGGTCGACATCATCTGCTTCCGCAAGCTCGGCCACAACGAGCAAGACACGCCTTCGCTCACCCAGCCGCTGATGTACAAGGTGATCGCCCAGCATCCGGGCACCCGCAAGCTGTACGGCGAAAAGCTGGTGGCGCAAAACGTGCTGCCCGCCGATGGTCCTGATGCCATGGTGAGGAACCTGCGCTCGGCATTCGACGAAGGACGCCACACGTCCGACCCGGTGCTCACCAACTACAAGAGCAAGTACTCGGTCGACTGGGCGCCGTTCCTGGGCAAGAAGTGGACCGATGCGGCCGATACCGCGCTGCCTTTGGCCGAGATCAAGCGTTTGGCCGAGCGGATCACCACGGTGCCGCAGGGCTTCACGCCGCACCCGTTGGTCCAGAAGGTCATCGCTGATCGCGCAGCCATGGGCCGAGGCGAGATCAACATGGACTGGGGCATGGGCGAGCACCTGGCTTATGCCTCCCTGGTGGCCAGCGGCTACGCGGTGCGACTGAGCGGCGAAGACTGCGGTCGCGGCACCTTCGTGCACCGTCATGCGGTGCTGCACGACCAGAACCGCGAGAAGTGGGACGTGGGCACCTACATTCCGCTGCAGAATGTGGCCGAAGGTCAGGCCCCCTTCACCGTCATCGACTCCATCCTGTCGGAAGAGGCGGTGCTGGGCTTCGAATACGGCTATGCCGCAGCTGAGCCCAACACGCTGACCATCTGGGAAGCACAGTTCGGCGACTTTGCCAACGGCGCTCAGGTGGTGATCGACCAGTTCATCGCCTCGGGCGAAGTGAAGTGGGGCCGAGTCAACGGCCTGACGCTCATGTTGCCGCACGGCTATGAGGGCCAAGGCCCGGAGCACAGCAGTGCGCGCGTGGAGCGCTTCATGCAACTGGCTGCGGACAACAACATGCAGATCTGCCAGCCGACTTCGGCCAGCCAGATCTTCCATCTGTTGCGCCGCCAGATGGTGCGTCAATTCCGCAAGCCCCTGATCATCTTCACACCCAAGAGTCTGCTGCGCAACAAGGACGCCACCTCACCGATGAGCGAGTTCACCCGCGGTGAATTCAAGACGGTGATCCCGGAGCAGAACGCCGACATCGCAGCCGACAAGGTCAAACGCGTGGTCGCCTGCTCGGGCAAGGTGTACTACGACCTGGTGAAGAAGCGCGAGGAGAAGAAGATCACCGATGTGGCCATCATCCGCGTCGAGCAGCTCTACCCCTTCCCGCACAAGGCTTTCGGCGCCGAGATGAAGCGCTACCCGAATGCCGTGGAAGTGGTGTGGTGCCAGGACGAGCCGCAGAACCAGGGCGCTTGGTTCTTCGTGCAGCACTACATCCACGAAAACATGCTCGATGGCCAGAAGCTGGGCTATGCCGGGCGCGCAGCCTCGGCCTCGCCGGCCGTGGGTTATGCCCACCTGCACCAGGACCAGCAGAAGGCTCTTCTGGATCAGGCCTTCGGCAAGCTCAAGGGCTTCGTGCTCAGCAAGTGACCGCGGTCCGCCCGTACATGGTTCGCATACCGCCTGATGGCAACGCGGCGGCGGGCGGTTTTCACCTCACCTCAAGAAGTATTCCCTCATCATGGCACTCGTAGAAGTCAAGGTTCCCCAACTCAGTGAATCGGTGGCTGAAGCCACCTTGTTGGCCTGGAAGAAGAAGCCCGGCGATGCCGTGGCCATTGACGAAATCCTCATCGAGATCGAGACCGACAAGGTCGTCCTCGAAGTCCCCGCTCCGGCGGCCGGTGTGCTCGGCGAGATCGTGGTGGCCGATGGCGGCACCGTGGTCAGCGACCAGTTGATCGCGCGCATCGACACCGAAGGCAAGGGTGCGGCGGCCGCGCCAGCTGCTGCCGCAGCGGCACCCGTGGCAGCTCCGGCTGCTCGTGTGGCAGCGCCTGCCGCGGCGGCCGCCGCAGGTGGCAGCAAGGCCGGCGTGGCCATGCCCGCAGCGGCCAAGCTCATGGCTGATCATCAACTGAGCACCGGCTCGGTGCCGGGCACCGGCAAGGACGGGCGTGTGACCAAGGGTGATGTGCTGGCGGCCGTGGCCTCCGGCAGCACCGCAGCGCCGGCCCCGGCGGTTCAGGCGCCGGTGCCCGCAGCGGTCGCTAAACCCCTGCCGGCTGTGGCGGCACCGTCTTCCATGAACCTGGGCGATCGGCCGGAGCAGCGCGTGCCCATGAGCCGCCTGCGTGCACGCATCGCCGAGCGGCTGGTGCAGTCGCAGTCCACCAACGCCATCCTGACCACCTTCAACGAGGTCAACATGGCGCCGGTCATGGAGATGCGCAAGAAGTTCCAGGAGAAGTTCGAGAAGGAGCACGGCGTGAAGCTGGGCTTCATGAGCTTCTTCGTCAAGGCGGCGGTGGCTGCGCTCAAGAAGTACCCCATCGTCAACGCCTCGGTTGATGGCAACGACATCGTCTACCACGGCTACTTCGACATCGGCATCGCCGTGGGCTCACCCCGCGGTTTGGTGGTGCCGGTGCTGCGCAATGTGGACCAGATGAGCTTTGCCGACATCGAGAAGAAGATTGCCGAGTTCGGCGTCAAGGCCCGCGATGGCAAGCTCGGCATTGAAGAGTTGACGGGCGGCACCTTCTCGATCAGCAACGGCGGCACCTTCGGCTCTATGCTGTCCACCCCCATCATCAACCCGCCCCAGTCGGCTATCTTGGGCGTGCACGCCACCAAGGACCGCGCCGTGGTGGAGAACGGGCAGGTCGTGGTTCGCCCCATGAACTACCTGGCCTTGTCTTATGACCACCGCATCATCGACGGCCGCGAGGCCGTCCTGAGCCTCGTGGCCATGAAGGAAGCGCTGGAAGA
>RFTU01000125.1 GCA_009923315.1 Betaproteobacteria bacterium | reverse complement strand
CACCCAAGGCCACACCCAAGGCCACACCCAAGGCCACCGGCACCAAGGTCTCCACCGTCAAATCGCCCGCCAAGGTCGCCCTCAAGGAGGCCCCTAAGGAGGCCAAAAAGGCGGCCAGCAAGCCCGTCGCGCAGGACTTGAAGAAGAAGCCCGCCCTGACCGTCAAGGCATCCGCTGAAGCGCCGACCAAGGCCACGCCCAAGGCGGCGGCCCCCAAAGCAGCTCCCGCCAAGGCAGTTCCCCCCAAAGCGGCTGCCCCCAAAGCTGCGGTCGCCAAGGACAGCAAGTCGGCCAAGGCCGCCAGCGGTTCTGCAAGCGCCAAGCCCGCCAAGTCTTCGAAAGCGGCCGCACCGGCAGCCAGCGAGAAGACCGCCGGCAAGGGACCTGCAGGCAAGGCCAGCGCCAAGGGCAAGCCCAAAGCCGGTGGAGAAACACTCGAGGAGGACTTCGCCGACATCGAAGCCGATCTCGAGGGCGAGGCGGACCCCGAAGCCGCCGCTGCTGAAGCCGACGCAGAGGAACGCGCCAAGGCCAAACCCCTGCGCATGAAGGTCAGCCGCGCCAAGGAGCGCGCCCTCATGCGTGAGTTCGGCTTGGACGAGACGGCCCTGACGGAAGAGGAAGTCAACAAGCGCCGACTGGAACTCAAGGCCCTCATCAAGATGGGCAAGAAGGATGGCTACCTCACCCATCAGCAGATCAGCGACCACCTGCCCGAAAAGCTGGTCGACAACGAAATTCTCGAGGCCATCGTCTCGATGCTCAACGACATGGGCATCGCGGTTTACGAGCAGGCGCCGGATGCCGCCCTGGTGCTGATCGAGGGCGGAAACGCCGCCACCGCCACCGAGGAGGAAGCCGAAGAGGCCGCTGAAGCCGCTCTGTCGACGGTGGACTCCGAATTCGGCCGGACCACCGACCCGGTGCGCATGTACATGCGCGAAATGGGCACGGTGGAACTGCTCACCCGCGAGGGCGAGATTGAAATCGCCAAGCGGATCGAAGGCGGTCTGCAGGCCATGATGGTGGCCATCTCTGCCTCTCCCACCACGATTGCCGAGATCCTGGCCATGGCCGACAGGATTGCTGCCGGCGAGGTTCAGATCTCCGAGGTGGTGGACGGCTTCGTAGCAGAAGACGAAGCCGACGACTATGTGGCCGAAGAAGACTTCGATGAATTCGATGAAGAAGAGGACGATGATGGCGCCGGCGGCTCCAAGGCGCTGACCAAGAAGCTCGAGGAGCTCAAGAACGCCGCGCTGGTGAAGTTCTCTGAACTGCGGGTGCAGTTCGACAAGATGCGCAAGTCGTACGAAAAGGAAGGCTACAGGTCACCCGCGTACGACAAGGCGCAGGCTGGTGTGAGTGAAGTGATCATGAGCATCCGCTTCACCGTCAAGACCATTGAGCGCTTGTGCGACATCCTGCGCCAACAGGTGGACGATGTGCGGCGCTACGAGCGCGAACTGCGCAAGATCGCCGTGGAAAAGTGCGGCATGCCGCAGGATCACTTCATCAAGACCTTCCCGTCCAACATCCTGAACCTGAAGTGGGCCGAAAAGGAAGCCTCCGCGGGCAAGCCCTATTCCGCCGTGCTCAGCCGCAACCTGCCGGCCGTCCAGGAGCTGCAGCAAAAGCTGATCGACCTGCAGTCGCGCGCGGTGGTGCCACTGGATGATCTCAAGGCCATCAACAAACAGATGAATGCCGGCGAGCGTGCCAGTCGCGAAGCCAAGAAGGAGATGATCGAGGCCAATTTGCGCCTGGTGATCTCCATCGCCAAGAAGTACACCAACCGCGGACTTCAGTTCCTGGATCTGATCCAGGAGGGCAACATTGGCCTGATGAAGGCGGTGGACAAGTTCGAATACCGACGCGGCTACAAGTTCTCGACCTATGCCACCTGGTGGATCCGCCAGGCCATCACGCGTTCGATCGCCGATCAGGCCCGCACCATCCGTATTCCGGTGCACATGATCGAAACCATCAACAAGATGAACCGCCTGTCGCGCCAGCACCTGCAGGAGTTCGGCTTCGAGCCCGATGCGCCCACCCTCGCTGAGAAGATGGAAATGCCCGAGGACAAGGTGCGCAAGATCATGAAGATCGCCAAGGAGCCGATCTCCATGGAAACGCCCATCGGTGATGACGACGATTCCCACCTGGGGGACTTCATCGAAGACACCAACAATGTGGCCCCGATGGACGCCGCCATGCAGGCCGGCTTGCGCGATGTGGTCAAGGACATTCTCGACAGCCTGACCCCACGCGAGGCTAAGGTGCTGCGCATGCGCTTCGGCATCGAGATGCAGAGCGACCACACGCTCGAGGAGGTGGGCAAGCAGTTCGATGTCACCCGCGAGCGCATTCGGCAGATCGAAGCCAAAGCCATTCGCAAGCTCAAACACCCCAGCCGAAGCGACAAATTGCGCACCTACCTGGACAACCTCTGAGCGCGGCTGCCGACGGCGCCCGACGATCGAGGGCCATGACCTTCCAAACCGAACCCGCCTACCGCCACGGCAGCCCCGCGCGCACCGGGGTGCTGTTGGTCAACCTGGGTACGCCTGACGCCCCCACCGCCCCGGCCCTGCGCCGCTACCTCGCCGAGTTCCTCAGCGACCCGCGTGTGGTGGAGATTCCCGCCCTGGTTTGGAAGCCCCTGTTGCACGGCATCATCCTGCAGGTGCGGCCGGCCAAGTCGGCCGCCAAGTACGCCAGCATCTGGACGCCGCAGGGCTCACCCCTGGCCCACTGGACCCGACAACAGGCCAGTCTCCTGGATGGCGCGCTGCGCGGGCGCGGCCTGGACATCATGGTTCGCCCCGCCATGCGTTACGGCAACCCATCGGTGGCGTCGGTACTGGACGAACTGAAGGCCAGCGGCGTCCAGCGTGTGCTGGTGCTGCCCCTGTATCCGCAGTACGCCGCCGCCACGACCGCCAGCGCGCAAGATGCCGTGATGGCGTGGTCCGGTCGTCAGCGCCGCATGCCCGAATGGCGCTTCGTTAACCATTACCACGACGACCCCGGCTACATCCAGGCGCTGGCCCAAAGGGTGCAGCGCCACTGGGCGACCAACGGTCGCAGCCCCAAGCTGCTCCTGAGCTTCCACGGCGTGCCTGAGCGCTCCTTGCATCTGGGTGACCCTTATCACTGCGAGTGCCACAAGACGGCACGACTTCTGCGTCAGGCACTGGGGCTGGCGCCATCTGAAGTGGTGGTCACCTTCCAAAGCCGCTTTGGCAAGGCCAGGTGGCTCGAGCCCTACACCGAGCCCACATTGGTTCAACTGGCCAAGGACGGTACCGAGCGAGTGGATGTGATGTGCCCCGGCTTCACCTCAGATTGCCTGGAAACGCTGGAAGAAATCGCCCAGGAGGCCCAGCACGCCTTCCTCGATGCCGGCGGCAAGTCCTTCCACTACATCCCGTGTCTGAACGACGAGCCCGCCTGGATTGAAGCGCTGGCGTCGATCGCCCTGCGGCACCTGCAGGGCTGGCCGATTGAGGCCGATCTGCTCCAAAGCCCACAGTCCCAGCAGGAAAGCCGCATCCAACGGGAGCAGGCCCTGGCATTGGGCGCCAAGGATTGATGGGACGGGGCCGCAAGCCCAGTGCCCTGCAGGTGGCCCCATCCTCGACGGGTGGCGCGGCAACGGGGCGCTGCCGTTTGGACAAGTGGCTGTGGGCGGCTCGATTCTTCAAGACCCGTTCGCTGGCCATGGAGGCCATTGACCGCGGCCGCATTGGGGTGGCTGGCCAAGCCGCCAAACCGTCTCGCGAGGTCCATGTAGACGATGAAATCGAAATCCGCGAGCCGGGCGGCCTGACGCGCACGGTTCGGGTGTTGGGCCTGAGTGACGTACGAGGACCGGCACCGGTGGCCCAGCAGCTGTATGCAGAAACGCCGGCCAGCCGAAGCGCCCGCGAAGCGGCGCTGAACTTGCGGCGCATGGGCATCGAACCCGCCCTGGCCCACACCATGGGCCGCCCAACCAAGCGCGACCGGCGTGAACTCGCGCACTGGGATCGCTGGAGCGCCCGCTGGGACGAGACGGGCTCCTCTTGAATTCCAGGGGGGTGACCTCATCTGTCTCAAACGGGGGCTTCGGCACCCACCCCTTGAATCCCGATCGACTGCTTATTGGCGCCTATCACCCCCCAGAAC
>RFTU01000124.1 GCA_009923315.1 Betaproteobacteria bacterium | reverse complement strand
CGCACGGTGCCCCCTATATGACCGACGACGATTTCACCGGGCACGGCTCGGAACACCCCCATGGCGCCGCGCGCCGGAACCCACACCGCCCCCACCGCTCGGGCCATGGGCCTCAAGAGCGACAGGCGGTGCTGGTGGATGCTCGCTTCTGGGCCTGGCTGCACGACGACGAGGGTGACGGTTCCGTGGCCCCAACGGCCCGGCAGGAACTTCAGGACCTGCTGCACCAGCACGGGTCCCGCTTGGTGCGGACCATTTGGTACACCGACCACGATGCCGAGACCGCCGTGCCCGGCCTGCAGGTCCGGCGCGTGCCGTCCAACGCGCAGGACCAGGGGGTGATGATGCTGCGCGCCATGGCGCAGGACCTTGGTGCCATGGCCGAACACCGATCGGTGGACCGTGTGCTCTTGGTCAGCGATGACGACCGCTTGCTGCTGGCAGTGGACCACGCCCAGCGGTGCGGGCTGATGGTGGACATGCTGGTCGATGCCGACTCACAGGACCTTCGAGCCCTGCGCAGCGACGAGCCCAGTTGGGCCAGCCTGCTGCAGCAGGCTGACCGCCTGCTGGTGTTGGGCAGCCCGGACGCACAGGCCCGCGGCTACCGCCCGCGCGGCGGCCAACCCGATGCACGCCTGCGCCGCGAGCCGCCATCGGCCGAGGCCAGCGGCATCATCGAAGACGAAATCCTCACCTGGTGGGACGATGAAGCCCCCGAACAGCGGGAGCATTGGCGCCAGGAGGTGCAGGCTTCTCGCGGGATTCCGCAGGAATTGGACCGCCAGTTGTTGCTGCGCATCAGCCGCCGCCTGGGCCAGGCCCTGCGCCCGGCAGAAAAGTCCGCGATGCGCCAACAGGTGCGGCAGCAGGTGCTGGGCGGCCAAGCGGCCCCAGGCCTTCTTACGACGCCGCCGACCCTGCCAGAAGGCGCCTGAGGTCGGCTTCAACTGCCGCGGCCGCTTGGCCGTGGCGCATGAACAAGCGGATGCGCCCCTGGGTGTCGAACACGTAGGACCCGGCCGTGTGGTCGATGGTGTAGGTGTCGGGGGTCTTGCCGGGCACCTTCGAATAGAAGACCTTGAACTCCTGTGCGGCGGCCTTGGTCTGCGCCTCATCACCACGCAAGGCCACCACATCGTCGCCGAAGGCCTGGGCATAGGCCTTGAGCACGTCGGGCGTGTCACGCTGCGGGTCGACCGACACGAAGACCGGCTGCACACGCGCACCGTCTGCGCCCAGCGCCTTTCTCACCGCGGCGAGATCGGCCAAGGTGGTGGGGCACACATCCGGGCACTGGGTGTAGCCGAAGAAGACGACGACCACCTTGCCCTTGAAGTCTTCCAGCCGGCGCAACTGGCCGCTGGGGTCGGGCAGCTCAAGTTTGCTCGCGTAGCTGGCGCCGGTGATGTCGATGGCGGTGAAGCCGCCCGCTGAAGGCGATGCCACTCCCGCAGCGCCGCGCTCGCCACAGGCGGCCAATGCCACGGCCGCAACGGCCACCAGCAGGCCGGTGATCACCGTCTGGGCGTGCGCCGACAAGCGTCCCATGAGCCCGTCCAGGCCGGATCGCTTCGAACCGCGGGCCGGCGTGTTGGGTTTCAAACGCCCACTCACACGCCCCCCCACGTGGGCAGCCAGGGCCGCAAGTAGTGGTCCAGCATCAGCGCGGCAAACAGCAAGGAGAGGTGCCAGATGGAAAACCGGAAGGTGCGGCGGGCCAAGCCGTCGCTGTAGTCGCGCATCAGTTTCCAGGCCAACCAGATGAACTGTCCCCCCAGCCACAGCGCGGCCACGAGGTAGAGCCAACCGCTGAAGCCAAAGAGCACCGGCAACAGCGTGGAGGCCAGCAGCACCAAGGTGTACAGGAAGATCTGCAGACGCGTGAATTCACTGCCGTGCGTCACCGGCAGCATGGGCAGGCCCGCGCGTGCGTAGTCTTCGGTGCGGTACAGCGCCAGGGCCCAGAAGTGCGGCGGGGTCCACAGGAAGATGATCATCACCAGCAGCACACCCAACGCGCCCACTTCACCGGTCATCGCGGTCCAACCCAACAGGGGCGGCATCGCGCCCGAAGCCCCGCCGATCACGATGTTCTGCGGCGTCAAGGGCTTGAGCACGACGGTGTAGACGATGGCGTAGCCCACGAAGGTGGCCAGGGTGAGCCACATCGTCAAGGGGTTGATGGCTGCATACAGCACGGCACAACCGATGGTGCACAACACCGCGGAGAACACCAACGACTGGGTGTTGCTCAACTCACCCTGGGCCGTGGGGCGCCAGGCGGTGCGCGCCATGCGGCGGTCGATGTGCTGCTCCACCAGACAGTTGAAGGCCGCTGCGGCGGCGGCCACCAACCAAATGCCCGCACTGGCCCACAGGACCCGAGCCCATTCGGCCGCCGAGGGCCAGCCGGGCACGGCCAGCAACATGCCGATGAGCGCACAGAACACGATGAGCTGCACCACGCGCGGCTTGGTCAGTGCGTAGTACTGCCGAGCCCGCGACATCTTCGGGGTTGGCGGGACCAGCGGCGCAGCGGCCATGGATTCGGGGGTGGCGGACATCGTGCTTAAGGCAGAACCCGCGATTCTACGGAGCGGGCCTGCATCCACAGGGTGGCCAGACCCACGACCAGCGCGGCCGCACCACCGGTATGGGACACCGCAGCCAAAAGGGGCCAACCGAGTACCACATTGGACACACCGGTGGCCGCTTGCCACAGCGCCACAGCGGCAAGGAACAGGGCCCAGCGGCGCAGCGCCAGCGCTTGGGGCCCGGGGGCGGCGTGAGGCAGGGCCCCTTCGATGGAGGCGGCTGCCCTGCGCCACAGGGCCCAGGCCATGCCCAGGAGCGCCGCCAGCACCCCATAAGCCATCAGCCGGTGGGTGTAGTGGATGGCGGTCAGGGCGTCCATTTCCAGGGTGCTGCCCTGGGCGTTCAGGCCCAGGTGCCGGCGCAGTGCGAAGCCTTCGGCAAAGTCCATGGGGGGCCACCACTGGCCGTGGCAGGTGGGAAAGTCGGTGCAGGCGAGCACCGCGTAGTTGGTGCTGACCCAGCCGCCCAACGCGATCTGCAGGCCGCTGAGCACCGCCAACACCACGACTGCCGCACGCCAACGCGCCGGTTGTGGCCACCCTTCAAAGACGCCCGCTGGCGACTGGCCAAGCCGCTGTCGATAGCCCTCGGCCTGCAGCGCCAACAACACCAGCAGGGTCAAGCCCCCCAGGAGGTGCGCGGTGACGATGGCCGGGTAGAGCTTCATCGTCACCGTGAGGGCGCCGAACAAGCCCTGCAGGCACACCCACACCAGGGTCGCGGTGGGCCACCAAGGGGACAAGGGAGCGGTTCGTTTCAGCGCCCAGGCCGTGACCGTCATCACCACGATCAGCACCCCCACCGCGGTGGCCAGGTAGCGATGGATCATTTCGATCCAGGCCTTTTCGGTGGTCACCGGCCCGTCGGGCATCTGTTGCTCGGCCGCTTGGATCTGGGTGGCCGCGCCCACGGGGCTTGCGCTGCCATAGCAGCCGGGCCAGTCCGGGCAACCCAGCCCCGAATCGGTGAGGCGGGTGAAGGCGCCGAACAGCACCAGGTCAAACGTGAGGAAGAGCGTGACGAGGGTAAGTGCTCGCAAACGCCGAACCGGATCGCCATGGCGGTGGCGCAGCCAGACCCAGGCCAAGGGAGCGCTGGCCAGTACCAGCCCCAACAGGGCCAGGCGCACGATGGGCGCCAGGTTCCACAGGGGGGTGGCCTCGCTCATCGGCCCTCCGCCCTGCCCGCGGTGTCCCAGAACTGTGAGGCCTTGAGCAGGCGATCGAGGTCCTTCTTGAACTTGGTGGGCTCGGCCTTCACCGGCGCGCGCATCATCCAGTTGCCCATCGGGTCGATGACGTAGAGGTGGTCGTCCAGGCCCGCGCCGGCTTCGGGCTGCAGCCAGGCGGCCACCGCTGGGCGCTCGGCGCGCAAGATGCGCATGGCCGGCGTGGCCAACAAGGCCTGGGCCAGTTCGGGCTTGACCGGGCCTTCGTCGGTGACCAGCCACACCTTGTCCAAGCGGTCGCGTTCGCGGCCGGTCATTTCACGCAACTGGCGCTGCATGAACAGACGGTCTTCGCAAGCCTCATCACACGCCGATGGACCCACGGCCAGCAGGATCCACTGACCGCGCAGTTCACGGGCGTGCACCGGCTGGCCCTGCAGGTCCTTCATCTTGAAATCCGGCCACTCGCGCGTGGCTGCGGGTGAAGGCGTGATCAGGGTGGCGTAGTTGGTGCGGCCTTCAGGGCGGACCACGAAGTAGGTGAAGTAGGACGCGATCACCGGTGAGGCACACACCAGCAGCACCAGCAGCAGCTTCCAGCGACCGCTGCGGGTGCGCTGGGTGTCGTCCACGGCCACGTCGGGCAGGGCATGCACGGTCATCCCCAAGGGTTCGTCTGGGTGGCTCATGGGCGTG
>RFTU01000123.1 GCA_009923315.1 Betaproteobacteria bacterium | reverse complement strand
CGGCAAACCCGGCTGGGGCCGGACGGTATTCAATTCGTGCGCCACAGCCGGCCGCACCAAAGGCAGTCCGGCGGCCTGGCGCCCTTGCAGCACACTTTGGGTCGAGGGAACGGCTGCCGGCCCGGCAGCCAAGGCCGGCGTGTCTGCTGCCGCGTCGGTGGCGGCTTCGCGGGTGGCACTTGGGCCCTCGCCGGGCTGCCCGGCAACGGAGGCGGCTTCTGGCGCAGACTCGGCCGGCAGGTGCTTCTTCATCTGCTGCACCAGCATGTCTGCCAGACCCATCCCACCGCGCTTGGCCATCTGCATGGCCACTTCCTTGTCGAACATGCCCTCGAAGGTGTCCAGGGCATGCGACTCCAGCAGGTCGCCCTTGATGGTGGCCTGGCGCATGGTGCGCATCATTTCCTGCAGGAACATCGACTCAAACTGCTGGGCGGCCGCGCGCAGGGCGGTCTCGCTTTGGCCGTCCTCACGCGCACGGCCCTTCAAACCCTGCAGCGCCGCGAAGTCGTGGTAACTGCTGGGGGAAAGGGCCGCCGCCTGGGCGGCAGCTGCGGAAGAGTCCAGGGCCTTCATGCTGCGTCGTCGGGGTCAGATCACCATCAGCTCGGCGCGCAGGCTGCCCGCTGTCTTCAAGGCTTCCAAAATGGCGATCAAAGCCGAGGGGCTGGCACCCACCTGGTTGACCGCGTCCACGATGGAGCGCAGGTCCACACCCGGCTGGAAGAGGAACATGGGCTTGTTGGGCTCCTGCACCTCCACATTGGCGTTCTGCACGGCCACCGTCTGGCCACCGGCCAAGGGGGCGTTGGGCTGCGAGACCTCATTCGTGGCGGAAATGGCCACCGAGATCGTGCCGTGCGACACCGCCGCGGGCGACACCCGCACGTTGCTGCTGATGACCACCGTACCCGTGCGGGCGTTGACCACCACGCGCGCCGGCGGCTCGCCAGGGCGCACATCCAAGTTTTCGATGGTGCTCATGAAGGCCACCCGCTGCGTGATGTCCATCGGGGCGCGCACCGCCAGGGAGATGCCATCGATGGCACGCGCCACATCGCCGCCGAACTGGCGGTTGATGGCGCCGACGATGGCGTTCGTCGTGGTGAAGTCCTTGCGGTGCACGTTCAGCACCACCTCTGCTGACCGGTCGAACGGCGTGTCCACCATGCGCTCCACCGTGGCCCCTTCGGGAATGCGGCCCGAGGTGGGTACCCCAATGGCCACCTTGGAGCCGGCGGCGGCAGCGTCGATACCGGTGGCGGTCAGCGAACCTTGGGCCAAGGCATACGTCTCGCCATCCACACCTCGCAGGGCCGTCAGCAGCAGCATGCCACCGCGCAAATTGGTCGCCCGGCCCATCGCCGAGACGTTGATGTCGATCTTTTGGCCTGGTTTGGCGAAGGCCGGCAATTCAGCGGTCACCATCACCGCAGCGGCGTTCCTCAGGTCGAGCTTGCCGCCGCCCGTGACCGCCGTTTCGAAATCCGACAGGGGCGAGTCGACGCTCACCCCCATGCGATTGAGCATGGCCTTGACGCTCTGAACCGTGAAGGTGATGTCCGCGCCATCACCCGTGCCCTGCAGGCCCACGACGATGCCATACCCAATCAACTGATTGGTGCGCACCGCAGCCACCTGGGCCAGGTCCTTGACCCGATCTGCATGGGCTGGTGCCGCCACAAGGCCCATGGCGGCCAGCAGGGTCAGCGCCAAGGCGCGAAGCAGTCGGTTCTTCATGGGGGGATCCTGGGTAGGGCTCAAGGCAACAATGGGGTTCGGTTTGGCGGGGTCATCTCAAGGGGTTCAGAAGGGCCACACGCGGGTCAACAGCTTGGTGCCCCAGCCGGGGCTGCTGGCCGCAGCCAGGTCCCCCGATCCGCGATAGGCGATCTGCGAATGCGCCAGACGGCGTGAGAGCACCGTGTTGTTGGGCGACACATCCGCCGGGCGAATGACGCCAGAGACCTGGATGACCTCACTGCCTTCGGACAGCGACAGTTGCTTTTCACCGCGCACCACCAGATTGCCGTTGGGCAGCACCTCCACCACACTCACCGCCAAAGAGCCGCTGAGCGAAGCGGTCTGATCGGCCGTACCCGTGCCGGCTGAGGTGGTGGATGCATCGTTGAGGTTCAGTCCCGTCAGCCCGATGCGATTACCGGCGATTCGATTGGCCAGCCCGGTGGGCACCACGTTGTTCTTCGCTTCACGCGACACATTGGTGCTGGTGGAACGCGAACCTTGTGTGCGCTCGTCGAGCAACACCGTGATCACGTCGCCCACCTGGAAGTTGCGGCCGCGGCCAAACATGTTGTCGCTTTGCACGCTGTTGTAGATGGCACCGGTTGGTCCGCGCAAGGCGGGCACCTCCGCCGGCGGTTGCACCGCGGTAAACCGCGGCGGCGGAACGGGGACAGGGTCCACCGCCGCGCACCCACCGGCCAGCGCGGCGAAGGCCAGAAGGGGTAAAAGCAGCTTCATGGCCCGGCCTTACATGTTGTTGTTCAGGAAGCGCAACATGCCGTCCGCTGCGGAGATCGCCTTCGAGTTGATCTCATAGGCCCGCTGGGTTTCGATCATGTTGACCATCTCCTCCACCACGTTCACATTGGAGGCTTCCAAAGCTCCCTGCATCAGGCTGCCCGCCCCCGCCAGACCGGGGCGCTGCACCTGGGGTGCGCCGCTGGCGGTCGTCTCCTTCAGCAGGTTTTGGCCGATAGGCTGCAGACCGGCAGAGTTGAAGAAACGCGCAATCTGGACCTGTCCAATGTTCCGTGTACCGCCGCCACCGAACGAGGTGATGGATACCGTACCGTCGGCGCCGATGGTCACGCTGGCGGCGTTTTGCGGGATGGCGATTTCCGGCTGCAGCAGCGCGCCGTTGGCGGTGACCAGCTGACCCGTGGCCGACAGCTTGAAGCTGCCGTCACGCGTGTAGGCGATCGTGCCATCGGGCTGCAGGATCTGGAAATACCCGTCACCCTGTATCGCCACGTCCAAGGCGTTCTGCGTGGTCTGCATGCTGCCCTGGGTGTGGGTCTTTTCCGTGGCCAGAATGCGCACACCCGTACCCAACATCATGCCCGTGGGGGACTGGGTGTTGGCACTCGTTTGACCCCCGGCCTGACGGATGTTCTGGTACAGCATGTCCTCGAACACCGCGCGGTCTCGCTTGAAGCCGGTGGTGTTGACATTGGCCAGGTTGTTGGAAATGACCGACATGCGCGTCTGCTGCGCATCCAGGCCGGTCTTGGCAATCCACAGTGAGGCGTCCATTCAGGGCTCCGTGTCGTTGATTCAGGTAGAGGGTTCAGGCGAGCTCAGCCGTCAGGTGGTGGGGCGCAGCATCGTGGCGCCCGACTCATCGATCTGCCTGGACTCTTTGATGATCTTGATTTGCTGCTCGAAGCTGCGCGAAAGGTCCATCAAGCGGACCATGGCGGAAACCGCGGTCACGTTGCTGCCTTCCAGTGCGCCAGGCGTGACGCCACTGGGCGCAGGCCCCCCCGGCAGCGCGGTACCCGGCTCCTGTCCGGCCACTTCGAACAGGCCATCCATTCGGCGCGCCAGCTCGGCATTGGACGCATCGCGCAGCATCAGGCGCCCCACGGTTTGACCCCGCGTCGTGGGGGGTAAGGCCGGATCGCGCGCCACCACGTTGCCGTCGGGGTTGATGGTGATGACGAAGCCTGGCGGCACATTGATGGTGTTGCCGCCCTCCCCGCGCACGAGATACCCGTTGCCGGTTTCCAGCGCGCCGCGCGCGTTGACCCGCAGGTCGCCACGCCGGGTGTAGGCCAAGGTGCCGTCTTCAGCGCTGACGGCCAACACGGCGCGGCCATTGACCGCCACATCCAGGACGCGCCCGGTGGCCATGACCGTGCCACCTTCCAAGCGAATGATGTCCTTGGCCACCGCGCGGGGCTGAATGCGCGAGGAAAAACCTGCGCCTTCGGCCGTGATCGACTGCATGGCCATGTCGTAGCTGCGCTTGAAGCCCACGGTCGACATATTGGCCAATTCGTTGACCATGTGTTGACGCGCAAGCGTCTGCTCGGTGATGGCAGCAGCAGCGGTGAAGGCCAGGCGGTCCATAGCGTGGGTTCCGGTTGGAGGTCAGTCGGCTCTTGCGAGATCAGCTGCGCAGGTTGATGATGGCCTGCGTCAGCGTGTTGTTGGTCTCGATGGCCTTGGCCGAAGCCTGGAAGTTCCGCTGTGCCGTGATCAGGTCCACCAACTCCTGCGTCAGGTCAACGTTGGCCCGTTCACGGGCACCGGCACGCAAGGTACCGAAACCGGCTGAACCCGCTTCACCGTATTTGGCTGCACCTGACTTCGCGCTGGCGTAGTAGCTGCTGTCACCGATCTGGCGCAAACCCGTGGGTGTGGCGAAGTTGGCCAGCACAATCTTGGCCAAGGACTTCTGCGTGCCGTTGGAGTAGCTCGCGCTCACCAAGCC
>RFTU01000122.1 GCA_009923315.1 Betaproteobacteria bacterium | reverse complement strand
ATCTTTATCGAAACGATTTATTAATAGCGATTAATAGTTGCAATAAAGTCTGTCCATGTCCAACCCGACGCCCCGTGTACAGGCCGTGCTGTTCGATGCATACGGCACGCTCTTCGATGTGTACAGCGTGTCCATGCTGGCTGAGCAACTGTTCCCCGGGCAAGGGCAGGCCCTGTCGGTGTTGTGGCGAGACAAGCAGATCGACTACACGCGGCTGTGCTCGATGAGCGGGCCGCAGCCGGGCCAGCAATACCGTCCCTTTTGGGATCTCACGCGCAGCGCCTTGCGCTATGCGGCGGCGCGGTTGGGGCTGGAGCTCGGCGCCGAGCGAGAAGAGCGCCTGATGAACCAGTACCACCACCTGTCGGCGTTCCCCGAAAATCGCGAGGTGCTGCAGGCCCTGCGTTCACGGGGTGTGCGCGCGGGCGTACTGTCCAACGGGGACCCGTCGATGTTGACCGTGGCGGTGCGCAGTGCAGGCCTGCAGGAACTGCTGGATCCGGTGTTATCGGTGCATGAGACCCGCCGCTTCAAGACCGACCCTGCGGCCTACGCCTTGGGGCCTGAGGCCTTGGGGCTGGCCGCGCGCGACATCCTGTTCGTGAGCAGCAACGGCTGGGACGCCGTGGGCGCGAGCTGGTATGGCTACACCACGCTGTGGGTCAACCGCGCCGGCCTGCCGGCCGAGGAGTTGGGTGTCGAGCCCACGCGCACGGCCGCCAACCTGCGTGCGGTCCTGGACTTCTTCGACTGAGTCGCGGCCGTCGCACAGCGCCGCCGGCCCGGGCGTGCACCCAGAACCCCACCGCTTCACCACCCGAATTCGAACCGAACTCGACTTGCCAGAAAGGACATTCCCATGACCTCGCGTATCGCCACATACGGCCTGCAAGTGGCCACCGAATTGCACCAATTCATGGAGCAGCAGGTATTGCCCGGCACGGGCCTGGAGCCTAAGCGCTTCTGGGAGGGCTTCTCCGCCCTGGTGCATGAGCTGGCGCCCAAGAATGCGGCGCTCCTGGCCGAGCGCGACCGGATGCAAGGGGAGCTGGATGCCTGGCACAAGGCCAACCCGGGTCCGATCAAGGACATGCCGGCGTACAAGGCCTTCCTCAAGCAGATCGGCTACCTGGTGCCCACGCCCGAACAGGTGCAGTGCGAGACCGTGAACGTGGACGACGAAGTGGCCAAGCTGGCCGGCCCGCAGTTGGTGGTGCCGATCCTGAACGCCCGCTACGCGCTCAACGCCGCCAATGCGCGCTGGGGTTCACTGTACGACGCGCTGTACGGGACCGATGCCATCAGTGAGGCCAATGGTGCCGAGCGCCGTGGTGCCTACAACCCGGTGCGCGGCGCCAAGGTCATCGAATACGCGCGCTATGTGTTGGACCGAGTGGCGCCCCTGGCCGCTGGGTCGCACAAGGACAGCACGCTGTACAGCGTCAAGGGCGGTGCGCTGCGGGTTACGCTGGCGGACGGCTCGGTCACGGGGCTGGCGCGGGCCGATCAGTTCATCGGTTACCAGGGCACCGAGACCGCACCATCGGCGGTGCTGTTGTGCCACAACGGCCTCCACTTGGAGATCCAGGTCAACCGCGCCCACCCCATTGGCAAGACCGACGCGGCGGGCGTGAGCGATCTGGTGCTGGAGTCGGCCCTGAGCACCATCCTCGACCTGGAGGATTCAGTGGCCGCAGTGGATGCTGCCGACAAGGTGGTGGGCTACCGCAACTGGCTGGGCATCTTGAAGGGAACGCTGACCGAGGAAGTCGAAAAAGGCGGCAAGACCCTCACCCGGCGCCTCAACGAAGACCGTCAATACCTCGGTGCCAAGGGCCAGCGTGTGAGGCTGCACGGGCGCTCGCTGCTGTTCGTGCGGAATGTGGGCCATCTGATGACCAACCCCGCGATCCTGTGGGGCGGCCAGCGTGCGGAGATTCCCGAAGGCATCCTGGATGCGGTGGTGACCGTGGCCATCGCGCTGCACGACCTCAAACCCGCCAAGGGGCAGACGGTACGCAACTCGCGCAGGGGTTCGGTCTACATCGTCAAGCCCAAGATGCACGGTCCGACGGAAGTGGCCTTCGCCGATGAGCTCTTCAGCCGCGTGGAGGCACTGCTGGGCCTGAAGCCCCACACGGTGAAACTGGGCATCATGGACGAAGAGCGTCGCACCAGCATCAACCTGGCGGCCTGCATCAACGCCGCCAAGCACCGTGTGGCCTTCATCAACACGGGCTTCCTAGACCGCACGGGCGATGAGATCCACACCGCCATGCACGCCGGCCCCATGGTGCGCAAGCCGCTGATGAAGAACTCGCAATGGCTGCGGGCCTATGAGCTCAACAATGTGCAGATTGGCTTGGCCTGCGGCCTGCGAGGCCGCGCGCAGATCGGCAAGGGCATGTGGGCCATGCCCGACCTGATGTCCGACATGCTCAAGCAGAAGATCGCCCACCCGCAGGCCGGTGCCAATACCGCCTGGGTCCCTTCACCCACGGCGGCCACGCTGCACGCGCTGCACTACCACCAGGTGGATGTGGCCAGCTTGCTCAAGAGCATGGATGTGTTCGTGCGCACCGACCAGTCGCGCGCCATGGAGGAGAACCTGTTGGACGCGATCCTGCAGATTCCCTGTGCGCTGCTGCCCTTCTGGACCGAGGCGGAAAAGCAGGCCGAACTCGACAACAACGTGCAGGGCATCCTGGGCTATGTGGTGCGTTGGGTGGACCAGGGCGTGGGTTGCTCCAAGGTGCCCGACATCCACAACGTGGGTCTGATGGAAGACCGTGCCACGCTGCGCATCTCCAGCCAGCACATCGCCAACTGGTTGCTGCACGGCATCGTCACGAAGAAGCAGGTCCTGGACACCTTCAAGCGCATGGCCTCGGTGGTGGACTGGCAGAACTCGGGTGATGCGACCTACCGCCGCATGTCCGACGACCTGTCCTCTTCAATGGCGTTCAAGGCCGCCTGTGACCTGGTATTCAAGGGCTTGGAGCAGCCCAACGGCTACACCGAGCCCCTGCTGCATGCCTGGCGCCTGAAGGTGAAGCAGGCGCAGGCTGCTGCCCGGCAGCGGTGAGTCGCCACCCATCGAAGGCGTTGCTGCAGCCGACGCTGGAGGTGACGCACCCCGCGGGTAGGGGCGGTGCCCGCCGGGGCGAGCAGCCCCTGGCGGGTGTCAAGGCCGCTGTGTCGGGCTGAGGTCGGATCTCGGGCCGTCAGCCTCGGCGGATTTCGGGCTGTCGAACTGGAAGACGGCCACGCTGGCCAGCAGATTGGGCAGCCAGTCGACGCGGCGCCCACCCTGCACACCGAAGTGCTGCAGCACGCGCAGGCCGTTGCGCTGGGTGGTAGGGCAAGGCCTTGGTCACCGGCATGCGCCCGCGCAGCACCGAAAGCCGGTTGGGCCAGTGGGCAAAGTTTGGGAAGCTGACGATGCCCATGCGGCCCACCCGAGCGGTTTCGCGCAACATGGTCTCGGTGTTCTTCAAGTGTTGCAGCGTCTGCAGCTGCAGCACCACATCGAAGCTGCGGTCAGCGAACATGGCCAGCCCATCTTCGAGGTTGAGTTGAATCACATCGACACCTCGCTTGATGCAGGCCTGCAGATTCGAGTCGTCGATCTCCACGCCATAGCCGCTGCAGCCGCGCTGTTCGATCAGATGCGCCAGCAGCTCGCCGCGTCCGCAGCCCAAGTCCAGCACGCGCGAACCTTCGGGTACCAGGGCGGCGATGGCCCGCAGGTGTTCAGGCAGGTCCACAGTGCCGATGATGGGCCGGGTTGGGACGTTCATGCGCCAACCTCGCGGGCGATGTTCTCAAAGCGAAGACGCATGACCGCGTGGTAGCGCGGGTCTTCCAGCAGGAAGGCGTCATGGCCGTGGGGAGCATCGATCTCGGCGTACGTGACGTCGGTTTGGTTGTCGACCAGCGCCTTGACAATCTCTCGTGAGCGCGCCGGCGAGAACCGCCAGTCGGTTGTGAAGCTCACCACCAGGAAGCGCACGGCTCGAGCCACTTCGAAGGCCCGGCTGAGGTGGCCGCCATGCTCACGCGCCGGATCGAAGTAGTCCAGTGCTCGGGTGATGAGCAGGTAGGTGTTGGCATCGAAGTACTCGCTGAACTTGTCGCCCTGATGGCGCAGGTAGCTTTCGATCTGGAACTCGATGTCTTGGGTGGTGTAGGTCAGTTCGCCGTGGCGCAGTTCGCGGCCGAACTTGGCTTCCATCGAATCGTCGGACAGGTAGGTGATGTGCCCGATCATGCGCGCCACGCGCAGGCCGCGACGAGGGATGGTGCCTTGGCGCAGGTAGTGACCCCCGTGGAACTCAGGGTCGGTGGTGATGGCGCGGCGCGCCACTTCGTTGAAGGCGATGTTTTGTGCCGACAGATTGGGAGCCGTGGCCACAGCCACACAGTGGCGCAGGCGCTGAGGGTGCCGAAGGCTCCAGGCCAGCGCTTGCATGCCGCCGAGGCTTCCACCCAACACGGCGGCGAGCTGGCCGATGCCCAGGCGATCGAGCAGGCGAGCCTGCGCGTCGACCCAGTCTTCCACCGTGACCACCGGGAAATCAGAGCCCCAG
>RFTU01000121.1 GCA_009923315.1 Betaproteobacteria bacterium | reverse complement strand
AGTGTTCCGCTGATGTGGTGTCAGGGGCGGCCCGATCGGATTCTCAGGGGCCGGCGGCTGTCGATGCCCGCAAAACTCGGTCTGGGGGCCGGCCGGTGAAGGTTCGCAGACCACCGCCAGCATCCAGCAGGGCCACAAAGGGTACCGCACCGCGCCAACTGGGCTCCACGGCATGGCGGATGGCCTGGGGCACGCCGTCGAAGGCGTAAAGCCGATCGGATTGCCGGAGATACGGCTCACGCAGCAGTCGCGCATCGTCCTCACCCGGCGCCACATCGACCACCACGGTCCAGACCTCCGGCTTGTTGGGGTGAGCCCGCGCCGCGCGCTGCAGGTCGGCGATCACCGCTGGGCACACGGCGCACCAGGTGGCGGTGAAGGCGACCCAAGTGGGCCTGCGGACGGCGGATCGCCATTGACTGAACACCCCGCCGTCAAAGGCCTCCACTGCCAGCGGCGCTGAGGCCTTGGCGACTTCCTCCACGCGGGTTTTCTCTGCATCGCGCCACACGACCCAGGCGCGACCCTGGTGCGCAATCAGCCGAGGTTGGTCGTTGGCCAGTGTGGTCTGCGCGACATCTCGAAGGGCGAAGGTCCGTCCCCCATCGGCGGACAGCCATGCCCTCAGCCAGAAGCGCTGCCCATCGAAGCGCCGCCAAACGATGACCACCTGCTCGCCAAGCGCCCACACATCGGCATGTTCCGCGTCGGCGTCCGGCAGGGCGCGAACGCTCTGGGACATGGGCCTCCCCTGCGGATCCAGGCGGCTGTAGCGCACGGCGCTCTGACCCTGCTGAATCCCATAGGCCACGGTGTGCCAGGTGCCATCCGCAGCCGGGCTTAGGCCAGGTCCATGGTGCGGACAGGCGTCCAGAGCCCAACGCTCGTTCGTGGCCCGCACCACCGGCGAGGGATTCTTGTGGCGGCTGCTCCAAGAGGCAAACGCGTGGTCCCGTTCGTTTGGATCAAATACATGGCGCCACAAGGCCGCCATTGCGCCGCCCGGGGCAGGGGCCAGGGCGATGCGGCAGCATTCGCAGGAATGGTCGGCCACGCGAATGTCGGGACCAAAGGTCAGCCCACCGTCGCGCGACTCGTTGCGGTAGATGGCGGCGCCGCGATAGGGGCGTCCTTGTGCCTTCGCGGCTTCCTGGTCGCGCTTGTCGATCCAAACCGTGTGCAGCACGCCATCTTCGTCGAAGGCGATCGATTCAAAGCGATGGGTGATGGGCGCGCGGTCGTGGTGCACCGTGACCGGTGGTGCAAAGGTCGAGCCACCATCGGACGATCTCAGCAGACGGATATCCCCGGTGAAAGGCTTGACGCCTGGTCTCGTGTAGCTGACGACGACAATGCCCTTGGGGCCGAAGGCGATCTTGGGGCGGTTCTCGCCATCCGCGGAGACGCCGTCGTGCCCGATGTCCAACGCGCGCGGCGCAGACCACTGCCGTCCTTGGTCACTGCTGGACTGCAGAACCAGGCGTCGCTGGGCGTCGAGACCCACCGTCCACAAGGTGCCATCCGGCCCAAAGGCCGCCCCGATGGCCAGGGGAAGGGGACGTTGTCGGGTTGGTCGTGGGCTGTCCTGTGCGAATGCGCTGACCCAGGGACCTGTGGCCAGGGTGAAGGTCAGGACCAGGCGCCACCACCAGGTCAGGCGGCATGTCATCGCTTGATAGTTTCCGTGTGGCATGTTCACTGCACCTCCAGACCGATGTACACCGAGCGCGGCATAGCCGGCGAAAACACGGGCGTGTTCGACGACACCGAGGCGCTGTCGGCATGGCGCCGGTCGCTCAAGTTCATCAGCCGCGCCGACAGCCGCAACCGATCACTCAAGCGGTGGCTGGCGCGCAGGTTGAACACGTCGTGTCCGGCATAGCGCCCGAATGTGGCGCTGTTGCTGGCTTCGAGCCAGTAGGGGCCCATGCGCGCCCACTCGACCTGCGCAAATTGACGGCTGCTGGGCCGCCACGTCAGCCGGGTATGGCCCACCACACTGGGTGCGGACTCGATGGCCTTTCCGGAAAAGTTGGCGGTGGCGGTGACCCAATCGACATAGCGGTGGCTGGCCCAAGACCACGCGCTGTCCACGCGCCACTGCGCGCAAAGGCGGGCACCGAGCGACCACTCCAGGCCTTGGTGGCGTGTATGGCCCGCATTCACTGCGGTGCTCAGATTGGTGGCCAAGTCGCGTTGGGTGACCAGGTCGTCGCGCTTGTCCAGGCGGTACACCACCCACTCCGAACTCAGGTCTCCGTGCTGCACGCGCAGTCCAGCCTCGGCCTGCGTCGCCTGGATGGGCTTGAGGCCCAGGGCCAGGCGGGCACGCTGACCGGCGTCGGCCGCATTGGTGGCCGAGCCCGCGCGGAATAATTGAGACTCCGACGGCGAGCGAAACCCGTCATGGACCGATGCAAACAGATTGAGTTCACGCGCCGGCGTCCAACTCAGGCCCAGCTTGGGGCTGACCTGTTCGAAGCGGGCTCGGGCCTCGGGCAGTTGGCCATACCAGCGCGAGGCAGCCTGGGTCTGGGCGGCGGTGATGCGGTTGTCCATGTCGAAAGCAATGACATCGTGACGCAGTCCCAGCGTCAGTCGCAGGGTTGGCGCGGGCTGGAGTTCAAGGTGGGCGTAGGGGGACAGGCTATGGAAGTCCACCGCGTAGTCGTAGATGCGTGCGCCCAGCGTGTAGGCGGTGTAGATGGTGGAGGCGCCGCTGCCGGTGCGAGTGGTGTTCAGGGCGTCTTCGACGCGGGTGCCCCGGCTGTGCTCCAGGTCGAGCCCGGCGATCAAACGCGGCTTCCACGTTCCGCCGAAATCATGGCGCCATTTGGCCAACAAGCCCAGCGAGCGCACATTGGTGTCCTCCACGCGCGGGTCGGAAGCGAGGTTGAATGAACCGTTGAGCACCATTGCATTGGCGCGCGCATAGGGCGTCAGCGTCCACAGGGTGGGGCCGCGATCCCACTCCCATTCGGTGGATGCCCGCAAGGCCTGCACTTGGCGAAAGGCGATGGCGAAGTTGTTGCGCCTGGGGTTCTGCAGATAGTCGTTCAGGGGCAGGGGGGTGTTGGCGCCGGTCTGCTGGTCAATGTCGGTGGTGTTGAGGATGGACTTGATGCGAAGGCCGTTGCCCAGGGCACGATCCCATCGCAGGCCCAAGCTCAATCGGTCGTAGCCGGTGGCTTCTCGCCAGCCGTCGGTGTGGGTTCGGTTCACCGAGACGCGCAGGCCTTCCGACCATTCGGCCGCGGCCAGCAGGCGGCGCCATCCGTGCGAGCCAGCTTCGAGGTTGGCACTGCCGCCGCTGCGCCCGCTGGCGCCACGGGTGATGACGTGAATGAGTCCGCCGATGGCATCCGAGCCGTACAAAGCCGAGCCTGGCCCGCGCACCACCTCAATGCTGGCCGCGTCTGGGAGATTCACTTCGTAGAGCGCGTTGTGGTTGAAGAAGCCGGTGGCACGGGTGGGGATGCCGTCTTCCAGGAAGAGATACAGCGGGGCGGTGGTGAACGGCTGCCGGATGGCCGTGGTGTGGCCTTCGCCGTTGGTCACCGCCACGGCCACACCCGGGATCTGGCTCATGATCTGCTGCGGGTGTGCCGGCGCGGTTTCGCGAAGGCTGCGTCCGTCGATGAGGCCGATGGAGGCCGGCACTTCCCACAGGCGCACGGCTTCTCGGGTGGTGGTCACGGTGATGGTGTCGGTTGGTGAGGCCTGGGCCCAGGTGGCGTGTGGCCACGTGAGGCAAGGGACGATGAGCAAGGCCGCAGGGGCTGTGGACCGTTTGCGGGTGAAATGGAAGGGACGCATGGTCGAATCCAGATTGCAGGACTGGTGGCCGCGGCCGTTTCGATTGCGCTTCGAAAGGGGCGGCGGCTGTTTGGGCCTTCCCCCAGAGTGGCCCTGTGCCTCGGTGCACGACCGGATGGCGTTGATGGCGGCCACCTGCGGGGCTCAGATCAGCCCATGTGGCGACGTCAGGATAGCGCCAAGCGCCATCCGGGGTGCCGCAACACGGGTGCTAGGCGCAGTGGGGTGGTCCGCGGGGCGCGGCAGCGCGCCAGGCGTGAAGCCGATGCGGCGCGCGCCAGAAGGCGGGCGCAACGGTGGTGTGGCCCACCGACGGTAACGGAGTCGTGCTGGCCGATGGCGGCTCGGTCAGTGAAGACGTCAGTTGGCAGTAGCGGCAGTCATCATGCGATGCATGGAGGGCGCCGTTGTCGTCCGGTAACGCTGGACGATGGCTGCCATCGGCCCGGCATAACTCATGGAAGGCCAGCCAGAGGGGGTCACTCTGTTGCGTGGCCTGCTGCGCGCGCGCGAGCGTGGGCCCGATCGTCAGCAAGGCGCACGCCACCAGGGCCCACAACAGACCCATCATGGTGAAGGTGCGACTGCGCATCAGCATGCAAAAAGTGTAGCGCTGACTTTTGAAAAACAGTCTTCGAAGGGAGTGAAGGCGGTGTGTGGATTCGGGCAAGGCGCCAGCGGCGGCACGATCACGCTGAGCCGCGCTGTATCGACCCAGTGATTTCCCGCTCAGGCGTTGTGGTCCAAAGGACGGTCTGTGACCACCCAGATCGAAGACGAGTCAGGCCTCGTGGGACTC
>RFTU01000013.1 GCA_009923315.1 Betaproteobacteria bacterium | reverse complement strand
GTGCCTGCGGTGGTGGCAGCAACACGTCGTCTTCTTCGGGCAACGCTGCTGCCTTCACGGCAGATCCGCTGTCTGGCCTGCCGGAAACGCCGGGCTGCATGCTCCTGGACAGGCGCACCTTTTTAGCCGAGCAGTTTCGTACGCAGTACCTCTACAACGATCTCGTCGCAGGCGTCGATCCGGCGCCGGAACGGGGCTTACGCGAATACTTTTCATCCTCGCTGTTCAGGGGCAGTGAACGCATTCCGGCAGACCGATTCAGTTACTACCAGACCTCCGAGTCATTCAACCAGTTCTACGGTGAAGGCAAGACCCTGGCCTATGGCCTGTCGGTGGCCGGACAGGAAGTGCAGGGCCGTCCCGATCTTCCGCTGTACATCCGTGATGTGACTCCGGGTTCACCGGCGGGGATGGTTGGCGTACAGCGCGGTGACCGGGTGCTTCGACTCAACGAGATCTCGGCTGAAGACGCGATCGCCAAGTTCGACTTTTCGATGCTCACGCCGCAGCAGGCCGGCCAGGAGTTGGAGCTGCAACTCGAGCGCAACGGTGTCGTGCGCTCGGTGCGCATGGCGGCGTCGGTGCACGATGCGGTGCCGGTTCGGTTGGGGCGGGTCTTCGCGTTATCCGATGGGCGCAAGATGGGCCTGGTGCGATTCAACTCGATGATCACGCTGGCTGAGCCGGAACTGATAGGTTACTTCCAGCAGTTCCGCGACCAGGGTGTGGCGGAGGTGGTCTTCGATCTTCGATACAACGGCGGCGGCTCGGTGGCCGTTGGGGCACGCATCGCTTCCATGGCTGCGGGTTCCAAAGCCGATGGTCAGGTGTATGCGGTGTTGCGCAACAACGCGCAACTGCAGGCCAACAACTCCACCTTCCGCTTCGGTACGCCGGTGCCTTGGGCGGGCGTGAGGCGGGCGTATGTCCTTTCGGGCCCGCGTACTTGCTCGGCCAGCGAGCAGATGATCGCTGGATTGCGCGGTGTGGGCATCGAGGTGGTGCAGATTGGCTCCACCACCTGTGGTAAGCCGGTGGGCTTTCGTCCGCGCGAACATTGCAGCCTGACCTACAGTCTGGTCAACTTCGACTCCGTCAACGCCAAGGGCGAGGGCGGCTACTACAACGGATTTGCGGCCACTTGCCGTGTCGCTGAAGACTTTACGAAAGCGATGGATGACCCCTTAGAGCCCTTGATCGCTGCGGCGGTTCGTCACGCCAGCGGTCAGGGCTGCCCGGCGGCTTCGGGCACCGACCAGCAGCCGCTGTTGATCCGTACGCTGAGGGCAGCTTCGGCCCGCGACGGCGTGGAGCTTCCCGGAGTCATGGTTCCTTGATGACCCCACCTTCGGTTCGGGGCTGGTTCGTTCAATCTGGGGTAACCACCGTCTCGACTCCACCTGCCTGAATGGCCACATTTGCCTCTTCTGAATACATGGACTTCATGGCCGCTCATCCTCTGCTGCACCAGTTGAACCCCGAGCAACTGGCCGCAGTGACGCTGCCGGCGCAGCCCTGCCTGATCTTGGCGGGTGCGGGTTCGGGCAAGACCCGGGTATTGACCACGCGCATCGCCTGGCTGATGCAGACCGCCCAGGTGTCCCCCGGCGGTGTGATGGCGGTGACCTTCACCAACAAGGCGGCCAAGGAGATGCTCACGCGGCTGTCAGCGATGCTGCCGGTCAATGTGCGCGGCATGTGGATCGGCACCTTCCATGGGCTGTGCAACCGCTTTTTGCGCGCGCACTGGAAGGCCGCGGGTCTGCCGCAGAGCTTTCAGATCCTGGATGCGTCCGACACGGTTTCGGCCATCAAGCGCGTCATCAAGGCGATGAATCTGGACGAAGAGCGCTTTGTGCCCAAGCAGGTGTCGTGGTTCATCGCGGCCAGTAAGGAAGACGGACTTCGCCCTGGGGATGTGGACATCCGCGATGCGCACACCCAAAAGCTGGTGGACATCTACCGCGCCTACGAAGATCAGTGCGCGCGCGAGGGCGTGGTGGACTTCGCGGAATTGATGCTTCGCACGGTGGAGATCATGCGTGACCAACCGGCCATCCGCGAACACTACCGTCGACGCTTTCGGCACATTCTGGTTGACGAGTTCCAAGATACCAATCGGCTTCAATATGCCTGGCTCAAGATGTTCGCCCCGCTACCTGGCCAGGCGTCGGCCGATGGCGCGGTCTACGGCCCGCAGGGCGTCTTCGCCGTGGGTGACGACGACCAGAGCATCTACGCCTTCCGTGGTGCCCAGGTGGGCAACATGCGCGATTTCGAACGCGAATACCGCGTCCAACAGGTCATCAAGCTCGAGCAGAACTACCGCAGCATGGGTCACATCCTGGATGCGGCCAATGAACTGATCGCCCACAACGAACGCCGCTTGGGCAAGAACCTGCGAACCGACGCCGGCTTGGGAGAGCCGATCCGGGTGCACGAGGCGACCAGCGATTACGCAGAAGCGCAGTGGGTGCTGGAAGAAATCAGCCAACTCCACCGCGCCGGCACCCAGCGGCGAGAGATGGCCATCCTCTACCGCAGCAATGCGCAAAGCCGGGTGATGGAAAGTGCCCTGTTCAATGCTGGGGTTCCCTATCGCGTGTATGGCGGCCTTCGCTTTTTCGAGCGCGCCGAAGTCAAGCATGCCTTGGCGTACCTGCGCCTGATCGAGAACCCCAACGATGACACCAGCTTTCTGCGCGTGGTGAACTTTCCGGTACGCGGTATCGGCGCGCGCACGGTGGAGCAGTTGCAGGATGTGGCCCGTGTCAGTGGGCGCAGTCTGGCCCAAAGTGTCGGGGCCTTGGTTGGAGCGCCAGGGACGAAGCTGGCGTCGTTCCTGCAGATCATCGACCGACTTCGAGACGCCACGCGCGGCCTGACGCTGCGCGAGATCATTGAGCATGTGCTCCACGATTCTGGGCTGCTCGATTTCTACCGAACCGACAAAGAGGGCGCGGACCGGATTGAGAACCTGGAAGAACTGGTCAACGCGGCCGAGGCCTTCGTGACACAGGAAGGCTTTGGGCGCGATGCGGTGGCCCTACCGGTCGACGAGCTGGGACCGGGTACCTTGGCCGCGCCGGATGAGCCAGGCGCAGTCGCACCAGCTGCATTGGACGTCACGCCCGACGCCGAAACCGGCGAGATCATGAGTCCGTTGGCGGCTTTTCTCACCCATGCCTCGCTGGAGGCTGGTGACAACCAGGCCGAGGCCGGACAGGACGCGGTGCAGTTGATGACCATCCATGCCGCCAAGGGGTTGGAGTTTGATGCGGTGTTCATCACCGGCCTGGAAGAGGGTCTGTTCCCGCATGAGAACGCCATGAGCGATGCCGACGGCCTGGAGGAGGAGCGGCGTCTGATGTATGTGGCCATCACCCGCGCGCGCCAGCGCTTGTACCTGACCTTCAGCCAGACCCGCCTATTGCACGGGCAGACCCGCTACAACGTGCGCAGCCGTTGGTTCGATGAGTTACCGGAGGAGGCCTTGAAGTGGCTCACGCCCCGCACGGCGGGATTTGGATCGGGCTATGCCAAGGCTTATCAGGACGCGTGGTCGCGCGGTTCAGGCTTGGGCTCGATGGTGGGCGCCGGTCGGGTGGAGGGTGGCCGATCCGGCGACCTCGGCAGCCGCTCGGGCTCGGCGCTCACGTCCCCTGGTGGCGCCCTGCGCAACAGCAACGGGCCTGCCGGCACTGACGGGCGCCCGCTGCGCGTGGGTCAGGGCGTGTTCCACAACAAATTCGGCGAAGGGGTGATCGTCACACTGGAAGGATCCGGCACCGATGCGCGCGCGCAGGTGAGTTTCGGCCGTCACGGCATGAAATGGCTCGCCTTGAGCGTGGCCAAGCTCACGCCGGTGGACTGATCTCATCGGGTGCGTCTTCGTCCGTACGGCTGCCCTGGTCGTCTCCGGTGCCGAAGGTGTGCACGAACATGAAGTACAGGCTGGCATAGAACAACACGCTGAGCGTCAAGCCCAGGGGCATGGCCAAGACGCCCATCAGGCTGGTCAAGCCCAGCACCTGCAGCACCAGGCCCAGCAGTATCCCGATGGCGGCCACCAGCAGCACCCACGTGGACACGTAAGCGAGGAAGGCGCCTTTGCTTCGCCACAGGGCCAGCGTGGAGGAGAACAGCGCCTGTGCAGCGCCCTGCTGACCCCACCACACCAGGGCCGGAGCGTGCCAGAAGGGAATGCTCAGCAGCAGCGTGAGACCCAGACGGGCATACAGCCCGCCCAGGAGTTGCGGGTCGGACAGCAGGACTCGCAACCGCTCACGGGTGTTGGCGTCGTCTCGGCCCCCGGCCATGAGCTCCTGAATTTCCTGGAGCTTGCCGTTGTCGATGGCATCCGACAGCAGCAGCACCAGAAGGGACAGCAGGCCATACGCCGCACACAGGGTCAGCAGCCGCCGCCGCCGTTCAGAGTCGGTCCGAAAAGGCGCCAAGTAAAGGCCTGGCAGGGCCCGCTGCCCGCGCACCGCAGCAGCGGTACCCATCATCATGACCAGGCCCAAGAGGGGTACTGCTGCCAAGACCAACACGCCCCCCAAGACCGGCACCAACATCAGCACCAGGGCCAAGAACAAGAAGGTGCCGAACAGACCCGCCAAGCCCAATGGCTGGCGGGCAAACACCCTCAGGGCCTGCAGCACCCACTGCGGACCTTGGCGGGCTTGCACGGGCTTGAGGACGAGCTTCATGCGTTCCATCTTGCCCGTTTCAGGCTGCAAGCGCGTGCCAGGGGTGATCGATCCGAGCGCGCAACACCCGCTCGAAGTGCGTTGGGTCATGCGGCTTGAGCATGGCGGCTTCGCGGGGCAGGTGGAAGTCCCACAGCCGTGACACCCAGAAGCGCAGCGCCCCGGCACGCATGAGCGCCGGAAGCAGGCGGTGCTCAGTGGGTCTCAAGGGGCGAACCGATTCATAGGCCGAGACGAAGGCTTGGGCCCTGTTGATCTCCAAAGCCCCGTTGGACAGGTCGATGCACCAGTCGTTTAGGCACACGGCCAGATCGAACAGCCAGGTGTCTACGCCGGCAAAGTAGAAGTCGAAAAAAGCCGTGAGCGTCTCGTGACCGGGCAGACCATCGAACATCACATTGTCGCGAAACAGATCGGCGTGCACCGGTCCGCGGGGCAACTCTCGGTAGGCCGCCGACGAGGCCAGTTGCCGTTGGAAGGCCAACTCATGTTCCAGCAGCGTGGACCTTGACGTGTCCAGGAAGGGCAGGACTTGGGGAATGGTCTGCTCCCACCACGCCAATCCGCGGAGGTTGGGCTGTTCCATGGGGAAGTCTGCTCCCTCCAGGTGCATGCGTGCGAGCATCGCGCCCACCTGAGCGCAATGGCGTTCGTCGGGGGCCAACTGATGTCCGCCGCGCAGTTTGTTGACCACGGCGGCGGGCTTGCCCTTGAGCGAAAACAGAATCTCACCCTTTGCATCGGCACACGGTTGGGGAACCGGGATCCCGCGCAAGGCCAGGTGCTGCATCAGGCGCAGGTAAAAGGGAAGCTGTTCGAAGGTGAGCCGCTCGAAGATCGTCAGCACCCATTCACCGGCATCGGTGGACACGAAGTAGTTCGTGTTCTCGATGCCGGCGCCAATACCCCGAAGAGACACCAGCTGGCCAAGCTGCAGCGGCTCGATGAAGGACTGCGCCTCCTCGTTGGAGACCTCGGTGAAGACGGCCATGGGTGCGGGGTGCGTAAACTGCCCATTCTATGAAACCCTTGATGCTGCTGGTGGACGGCTCCAGCTACCTCTATCGCGCCTACCATGCGATGCCCGATCTGCGATCGCCCGCAGGCTTCCCCACCGGAGCGGTGCACGGCATGGTGGCGATGATGCGGCGGCTGCGCGACCACTATCCGGCCGAGCATGCGGCTTGCGTGTTCGATGCCTCGGGTCCCACCTTCCGAGACGAGTGGTATCCCGATTACAAGGGCCACCGCGCGCCCATGCCAGAGCCGCTGGTGCAGCAGATCGAGCCCATCCATGAGGTGGTGCGCCTACTGGGTTGGCCGGTGCTGCAGGTGGGCGGTATTGAGGCCGATGATGTGATCGGCACCATCGCCTGCCAGGCCTCAGCCAGCGGCCATCGCGTGCTCATTTCTACCGGAGACAAGGACCTGGCCCAGTTGGTGACACCCGATGTGGGTCTGGTCAACACCATGAGCAATGAATCGCTGGATGAGGCGGGTGTGCTGGCCAAGTTCGGCGTGCCGCCACAGCGCATCATCGATTACCTCACGCTCATGGGCGATGCCGTGGACAACGTGCCCGGCGTTGAGAAGGTGGGTCCTAAGACCGCAGCCAAGTGGATTTCCGAATACGGCAGCCTGGACGGCGTCATCGCGGCAGCGGCCTCCATCAAGGGCGTGGCCGGAGATAACTTGCGCAAGGCCCTGGATTGGTTGCCCATGGGGCGGCGGCTGGTCACCGTGAAATGTGATTGCGATCTCAGCGCCTCGGTGCAAGGCTGGCCCTCCTTGGAGCGCCTGGCGCTGCGTGAAGTGGACCAGGCCGCACTGCATGACTTCTATCAACGCTATGGGTTTCGCACCTGGTTGCGTGAACTGGATGCGCAGGGTGTCACAGGGACGGGCAATGTGCCGGTGCCGGCGTTGCCCAACACTCCAGCGTCTGCGGGGGGCGGCAGCGCGGCATCGGCCCAAGGTGACCGCGGCCCCTGGGCCGGTGCGATCGATGCCGACCCCGTGGCCATTCCCCCGTTGGCCGAGCCGGTGCACTACGAAACGGTCACCACCGCGCAGCAGTTGGAGACCTGGCTGGAACGGATCCGCAGTGCGCCGCTGGTGGCCTTCGACACCGAAACCGATTCCTTGGACCCGATGGCCGCGCGCTTGGTGGGCCTGAGCTTTTCTGTCACGCCCGGCCAAGCGGCCTACATCCCGCTGCACCACGACTACCCCGGGGTGGCGGTGCAACTGGATGCGGCCTGGGTGCTGGAACAACTGCGCCCCTGGTTTGAAGATGACGCCGCGGCCAAGGTGGGCCAGAACATCAAGTACGACCTGCATGTGATGGCCAACGCCGGCATCACCGTGCGCGGCTATGTACACGACACCCTGCTGCAAAGTTATGTGTTGGAGGCGCACCGATCGCATAGCCTGGAAAGCTTGGCCGAGCGGCACTTGCGGCGGCGCGGCTTGTCCTATGAGGAGGTTTGTGGCAAGGGCGTGCACCAGATTCCCTTTTCACAGGTGGACCTGGAAAAGGCCACGCGCTATTCGGGTGAAGACAGCGACATGACGCTGCACGTGCACCAGGTTTTGTGGCCGCAGTTGGAGCGCGCGGCCGGCCTGCGCAAGGTCTACCAGGACATCGAGATGCCCTGCGCGGTGATCCTGCAACGCATGGAGCGCCACGGTGTGCTGGTGGATTCGGCCGTGCTGCAGCAGCAAAGCCGCGAGTTGGGCGAACGGATCATGGCCCTTGAACAGCAGGCCTATGCGATCGCCGGCCAGCCTTTCAACCTGGGTTCACCCAAGCAGATCGGCGAAATCCTGTTCAACCGCTTGGGCCTGCCGGTGAAGAAGAAGACGGCCACCGGTGCCCCGTCCACCGACGAGGAGGTGCTGCAGGAGCTGGCTGCGGACTACCCGCTGCCGGCCAAGCTCCTGGAGCACCGCAGCCTGTCCAAGCTCAAGAGCACCTACACCGATAAGCTGCCGCAGATGGTCAACCCGCGCACGGGGCGTGTGCACACGAGCTACCAGCAGGCAGTGGCGGTGACGGGGCGCTTGTCCAGCAACGAGCCCAACCTGCAGAACATCCCCATCCGGACCGCTGAAGGTCGCCGCATCCGTGAAGCCTTCATAGCCCCGCTGGGGCATGTGCTGATGAGTGCGGACTACTCGCAGATCGAATTGCGCATCATGGCCCACATCAGTGAAGACCCGGGTTTGCTGCGTGCCTTTGCCGAGGGTCAAGATGTCCACAAGGCCACCGCCAGTGAAGTGTTCGGTGTGCCGCTGGGGGAGGTCAGCTCAGAACAGCGGCGCTATGCCAAGGTGATCAATTTCGGTCTGATCTACGGCATGGGCGCCTTCGGCTTGGCCTCCAACCTGGGCATCGAACAAAAGGCTGCACGCGACTACATCGACCGCTACTTCGCGCGATTTGCCGGCGTGAAGCGCTACATGGACGAAACCAAGGCGCACGCCGCCGAGCGCGGCTATGTCGAAACCGTCTTCGGCCGCCGCTTGTACCTGCCCGAGATCCTCGGCGGCAGCGGCCCGCGACGGTCGGCCGCCGAACGCCAGGCCATCAACGCGCCGATGCAGGGCACCGCGGCCGACTTGATCAAGTTGGCGATGATGGCCGTTCAGAAGGTACTGGACGACGAGCAACGCGCCACCCGCATGGTGATGCAGGTGCATGATGAACTGGTGCTGGAGGTGCCAGACGCCGAGGTTGACTGGGCTCGGCAAGCCCTGCCGCGTTTGATGGCCGGCGTGGCCGAACTCAAGGTGCCGCTATTGGCCGAAGTGGGCGTGGGCCCCAACTGGGAGCAGGCTCACTGACGCTCGATACGGGCAAACGCCGAATGGTTGTGGATGCTCTCGAAGTTCTCGACTTCCACGCTGTAGGCCCCTACGCCGGGTTGCGCGTTCAAACGCAGCGCCACATCCCGCACCAGGTCCTCGACGAACTTGGGGTTCTCGTAAGCCCGCTCGGTGATCCACTTCTCATCGGGCCGTTTGAGCAGGGGCCAGATTTCGCTGGAGGCACTGTCTTCGGCGATGCGCACCAGGTCTTCCCACGCCAGTGACCCGCGCACCTCGGCCCGGATGGTGACCTGCGAGCGCTGGTTGTGCGCGCCATAGTCCGAGATTTCCTTCGAACACGGGCACAGGCTCTTCACTGGGACGGCCACTTCACACCAGATTTGGGTTTGACCGCCCACGCGTTGCGCCACCCAACGGCCTTGGTAGTCCAGCAGGCTTGCCACGCCTGACACGGGGGCGCGCTTCTGGATGAAGAAGGTGAAGGCGGCTTCGATTCGGCCTTCTTCGGCCGTCAGGCGCTGCAGCATGTCGTCCAGACCGGCGCCCAGCGTTGGCGCATCCAGGGCCTCGCTCTTGGCGTTCAGGTCATTGAGCCAAGCCACGAAGCGGGACATGTGGGTGCCCTTCTTCTCCGCCGGCAGCGCCACGTCCAGTGTCCAGTCCGCAGCCGTCTGTTGCACCTGGCCGGCCACGCGCACCTTCAGCGGGTAGCGCACCCCCTTCACGCCCACGCGCTGTATCGCCAAGTGGCGCTCGTCGCGCTCACTTTGCGTGTCGGGAATGGGCAGGGCGTCGGTGGGGTGCGTCATGGAGACCAGCATCGGGCTGTCAAAGGCCGGCGAACAGGGGAAACCCTGCATTGTCGCCCACCCAGGGCCGCCTTGCCTGGGCCCTGAGTGGAAGCTCGGGCCTAAGCCGCCGCCGCCGCGGGGGACGCCGATGAATCCGCAAGGAAGCGCTCGCGAATGCTGCGCTCGATTCCGGCGGCATCAAGGCCGAGCTGGGCGTTCAATTTGGCTGGGTCGCCGTGCTCGATGAACGCATCCGGGTAGCCCAGGTTCAACACCGGCATCACCACGCCCTGAGCCTGCAGGAACTCCAGCACGGCGGATCCCGCACCGCCCATGAGGCAGCCGTCTTCGATGGTCACCAGGGCATCGTGTGAACGCGCCAGGTCCCGCACCAGTTCGGCGTCCAGCGGCTTGACGAATCGCATATCGGCCACGGTGGCATTCAACATCTCGGCAGCCTTCAAGGCCGGGTGCAGCAAGGTGCCGAAGGCCAGGATGGCCACCCGTACTTGCCCGGCCAGCGCGGGTGCAGCCTGCCGGCGTACCACGCCCTTGCCCCACTCGAAGGTGGCCAGGTCGGTGCCCGCGTCAGCCCCCGCGCCGGCTCCACGCGGGTAGCGCACGGTCACCGGGTGGTTCTGCCCATGGGCAGTGGACAAGGCCATGCGGCACTCGCGCTCGTCAGACGGCGTCAGCACGCTCATGTTGGGCACGCAACGGACAAAGGCAATGTCATAGGCTCCGGCGTGCGTGGCGCCATCGGCGCCCACAATGCCCGCCCGGTCCAGGGCCAACACCATGGGCAGGTTCTGCAGCGCCACGTCGTGGATCAGTTGGTCATAGCCGCGCTGCAGGAAAGTGGAATAGATGGCCACTACCGGCTTCAGACCCTCGCAGGCCAGGCCGCCGGCGAAGGTGACGGCGTGTTGTTCGGCAATGCCCACGTCGTGGCAACGCTGCGGAAAGCGCTTTTGGAACTCGACCATGCCCGAGCCTTCGAGCATGGCCGGCGTGACGCCCACCAGGCGCGCGTCGGCGGCGGCCATGTCGCACAGCCAGTTGCCGAAGACCTGTGTGAAGGTGGGCTTGGGTGGCGTGGCAGGTTTTTGGATGCCCTGCGAAGGGTCAAAGGGCGAAGGACCGTGGTACTTGATCGGGTCGGCCTCAGCCAGCTTGTAGCCATAGCCCTTCTTGGTGACCACGTGCAGGAACTGCGGCCCCTTCATCCGGCGCATGTTCTCCAGGGTGGGAATCAGCGCGTCCAGGTCGTGGCCATCGATCGGACCGACGTAGTTGAAGCCGAATTCCTCAAAAATGGTCGAGGGAGCCACCATGCCCTTGGCGTGCTCTTCGAAGCGCCGCGCCAACTCGAACAGAGGCGGCGCATTGCGCAGCACGCTCTTGGCTGACTCGCGGGCGGCCGCATAGAACTTGCCGCTCATCAGCCGGGCCAGGTACTTGTTGAGCGCGCCCACCGGCGGGCTGATCGACATGTCGTTGTCATTGAGCACGACCAACAGGTCTGCTGTGATGCCGCCGTGCGGCACGCCGCCGTTGTTCAGCGCTTCAAAGGCCATGCCCGCGCTCATGGCGCCGTCGCCAATGATGGCCACGGCCTTGCGGTCTTCTCCCTTGAGTTGCGCACCCAAGGCCATGCCCAGAGCGGCGGAAATGGAGGTGGACGAATGGGCGGTGCCGAAGGTGTCGTACTCACTTTCGTCGCGGCGCGGAAAGCCTGACAGGCCACCGAGTTGGCGCAGGGTGTGGAAGCGCTCGCGGCGCCCGGTCAGGATCTTGTGCGGGTAGGTCTGGTGTCCGACATCCCAGACCAGGCGATCTTCGGGGGTGTTGTAGACCGCATGCAGGGCGATGGTGAGCTCAACCGTGCCCAGGTTGCTGGACAGGTGACCGCCAGTCTTGCCCACCGACTGCAACAGGAATTCACGCAGCTCGCGCGCCAGCGACTTCAGTTCCAGCCGCGACAGACGCCGCAGGTCGGCCGGGCTTTGAATGGACTCCAAAAGCGGATAGTGGGGCTTGGACATGGTGGGTTCTCCGGCAGTGTGCGGCACACCGTCAATGTTGGCGGTGCACCACCAGATCGGCGAGTTCGCGCAGCCGATGGGTGTCGGGCAAGGCGCTGGCCACCAGGGCCTGCAGCGCCCGCTCATGCAATTCACGGGCGTGTCGCTGGGCCCCTTGGAGCCCCATCAGCGACACATAGGTCGGCTTGGATTGTTCCCGATCCTTGCCTGCAGTCTTGCCCAGCACCTCGGTGTCCTGCGTGACATCCAAGATGTCGTCCACCACCTGGAAGGCCAGACCGATGGCATGGCCGTAGCGGCTGAGCGCTGCGAGGGTGGCCGCGTCCGCGACGCCGCAGGCCGCCCCCATGTCGACACTGGCCTGAAGCAGGGCCCCGGTCTTGAGTTCATGCATGCGCCGCAGGTCGGCTTCCTGAAGCTGACGGCCCACGCTGGCCAGGTCGATGGCTTGTCCGCCGGCCATGCCCGAGTATCCGGCGCCGCGCGAGAGCAGGCCCACCAGCCGGGCCTGCAGCGAAGGCTCCAGCTCCGCCGCATCCAGCGGCGTGAGCAGTTCGAAGGCCAGCGCCTGCATTGCATCGCCCGCCAGCATGGCCTGCGCTTGGCCAAACTGCACATGCACCGTGGGCTTGCCCCGTCGCAGCACGTCGTTGTCCATACAGGGCATGTCGTCATGCACCAGGGAATAAGCGTGGATCAATTCCACCGCGCAGGCCGCCCGCAGTGCGGCACCTTCGTGTCCCTGGACCGCCTGGGCGGCGGCCAGCACCAACAGCGGCCTCAGCCGCTTGCCGCCATCCAGCACGCCATAGCGCATGGCCTCGCCCAGTCCGGCGGGCGCATCGGCCGGCACCCAGGCCGACAAGGCCTGTTCCACCAAGCGCAACTGCTCGGTCATCCAGGCTTGAAGCCCCGTGCTCAAGTGCCCCTCCAGGGCTTGAGCTGGCCGTCCTCCAGGACTTTGACCTGTTCTTCCACCGCCTGCAGACGTTCGCGGCAGAAGGTGAGCAGGGCGGCACCGCGGCGGTAGGCCACGAGCAGCTCGTCCAAAGGCAGGCGCCCCGACTCCATGGCCTGCACCAGCTCATCGAGTTCGGCCAAGGCGTCTTCATAGCGCGCCGGCAGGGGCGCACCCGCATCTTGCGCGGATTCCTCAGGCAAAGTGGACTTCATGGGGACAGCAGGGCAATGAAACGTCCTGATTGTAGGTAGCGCCTGCCTGTCAATCTGAATTGACAGTGATGGCTGACAACATCATACGCCCGTAGGGGCTTGGCTGTGGTTAGAATCCCGTCCCCTTTTCCATCCTGCTTTCGGAGGTTCCCCGGGGATCATGTCGGACCTGAGCATTGGGCTGGAAGCCCTGGAGCGCAGCCGCTCTCAACTCTCGGTTTCGTCTTATTTCAGCGAGGCGTTGTTCCAGGAGGAACAGCGGCTCATCTTCGATGGCTCGCCGCGTTACCTGGGCCATGAGTTGGCGGTACCCGAGGTGGGGGACTATTTCGCCTTGCCCGCCGAGGGAGAGGGCCGCGCCTTGGTGCGCACGCGCGACGGGGTAGAGCTGATTTCCAACGTGTGTCGCCATCGGCAGGCCTTGATGCTCAAGGGTCGCGGCCACACCCGCCAGCATGTGGTGTGCCCGCTGCACCGCTGGACCTACGACCTCCACGGTCAACTGGTGGGGGCTCCGCATTTCGCCGATGACCCCTGCCTGAACCTGCGCAACTACCCCGTGCAGTCTTGGAACGGGCTGGTGTTTGACTCCAGCAGCCGCCAGGTCGCCGCCGATCTGGCGCGCCTGGGCCCGCAGCACGAGCTGGACTTCACGGGCTATGTGCTCGACAAGGTGCAGGTGCACGAATGCGACTACAACTGGAAAACCTTCATCGAGGTGTACCTCGAGGACTATCACGTCGGGCCTTTCCACCCGGGCTTGGGCGCCTTTGTGGCCTGTGAAGACCTGCGCTGGGAGTACGGACCTCACCACAGCGTGCAGACGGTGGGTGTTCACAAGGCGCTTCAAAAGCCGGGCTCGCCCGTCTACCAGCGTTGGCACGACGCGGTGCTGAAGTACCGCAACGGCACTCCGCCGGCGCACGGCGCGATTTGGCTGACCTACTACCCCACGCTGATGGTGGAGTGGTACCCGCACGTGCTGGTGGTCAGCCATCTGGTCCCCAAGGGCCCGCAAAAGACGCTCAATGTGGTCGAGTTCTTCTACCCCGAAGAGATCGCTGCCTTTGAGCGCGAGTTCGTGGAGGCTGAGCAGGCCGCCTACATGGAGACCTGCCGGGAAGACGACGAGATTGCGCTGCGCATGGACGCTGGGCGGCGCGCGCTGATGGAGCGCGGCGATGACGAGGTCGGCCCCTACCAGAGCCCGATGGAGGACGGCATGCAGCATTTCCACGAGTGGTACCGACGGGCGATGAAGAACTCGCCTGAGCTGCGCTGACGCCATGGGACCGCTGATTTCTGTCGAGCAGTTCCAGCAACTGCGTGCGCAGACGGCCCCCAGGGGCCCGGCTGTGGCGGTCCTGGATTGCGGTTTTGATCTGTTCGATGTGGACGCCGGTGAGCGGGCTTACGGCGCCGGTCATGTGCCCGGCGCGTTCTATGCCCATTTGGACCGTGACCTCAGTGGGCCGAAGTCCCCTCGGGGGCCGGTGGATGGCGGCCGCCACCCGCTGCCCTCGCGTGGGCAATGGGCTGCTCGCCTGACGCAGTGGGGCATCACGCCGGCCACGCCCGTGGTCGCCTACGATGACCAGGGGGGCTGCTACGCCGCCCGAGCCTGGTGGATGTTGCGTTGGATGGGGCATGAGGCGGTGGCCGTGCTCGACGGTGGCAAGGCCGCGTGGTTGGCCGCAGGCGGCGAGCTGGACACCGCGGTGCCGTCGGCTCAGTCGTCGGCGGCCTACCCGGAGACCGAACCCGGGATGTCCACGGTGACGGCGCCGGAGTTGCTGCAGCGTCTGGGCCGCGTGTGCCTGGTGGACGCCCGCGTCGGTGAGCGCTACCGTGGCGAAACGGAGCCGCTGGACACGCGCGCCGGGCACATCCCTGGCGCGGTCAACCGTTTTTTCAAGCACAACCTGCAGCCCGACGGCCGTTTCAAGCCCGTGGAGCAGCTTCGCGCCGAGTGGCAGCCCTTGCTGCAGGCCGGTGACCCAGTCGTGCATCAGTGTGGCTCGGGTGTGACGGCCTGCCACAACCTGTTGGCTTTGGCCCACGCGGGCTTGGGAGAGGGCGTGCTGTATCCCGGCTCTTGGAGCGAGTGGTCGGCCGATCCTGGCCGGCCGGTGGCGCTGGGCTAGCTCGAACCCCCTAACCGGATGGCCCCAGCTTGATTTGGGGCAAGTGTGAGCGGACCATCACGGTTCGATACTTCGGGTTCCCGTGAACACCCAGTTCACGTCTGCAGGAGCGTCCGCCATGTACAGCCGAATACTCGTTCCCACCGATGGTTCAGACATCACCCGCAAGGCGGTGGAGGCTGCCATTGCATTGGCGCGACGCCTGGACGCTCAGCTCTTTGCGGTGTCGGTCAAGGAACCCTTCCCCTACAGCGCCATCAGCGAAGTGCAGCCGATTGCGCCGCAGGAGTTCTACGAAGCGCAGGAGAAAGTGGCCCGCCAGCGGGTCACGGCGGTGGTGGAGGCCGCTCGCGAACAACAGGTCGCCTGCAGTGGCTACACGGTCGAGTCCTTGCACCCCTGGGAAGCCATCCTGGACCATGCCAAGGCCAAGAATTGCGACCTGATCGTCATGGCCTCACATGGCCGGCGTGGCGTGGCCGCGTTGCTCTTGGGCAGTGAAACCCAGCGGGTGTTGCTGCACAGCCCGGTGCCGGTGCTGGTGGTGAAGTAAGGCCAACCCGGCTCGGTCAGTGGGGATGGAGCACCTCGCCGGCCAGCAGCACCAGGCTCAAGCCCGCCGCCAGCCACAGAACCTGCTGCAGGGTTTCGCGAAAGGCCAGGCGCCGTTGCATCTGCGGCAGCAGGTCCGCCACGGCCACGTAGATGAAACTGCTGGCGGCCACCACCAACAGATAGGGAAACAGGTGCCGCAGGTCGGCCATGGCGAAGTACCCCATCAGACCACCGGCGACTGCGGCCAGGCCGGACAAGGCATTGAACAGCAGCGCGCGCGCGCGTGAGAAGCCGGCATTGAGCAAGACGATGAAGTCGCCGATCTCCTGCGGTATCTCGTGGGCCACGATGGCCAAGGTGGTCACCACGCCCAGCTTCACATCGGTCAGGAAGGCCGCAGCGATGATGACCCCATCCATGAAGTTGTGGATGCTGTCACCCAACAACACCGACCAACCCCCGGCACCGGCCTGTTCCGCATCGAAGCCGTGGTGGTGATCGTGGTGCGGGTGATCGCCCTCATGGTGGTGGCTGTGGCGATACAGCTCAGCCTTTTCCAGGAGGAAGAAGAACAGCAGTCCTGCCAACAGCGTCACGAAGAGCTCATGCGTAGGGGCCTGCGCTGATTCAAAGGCTTCGGGGAGCACATTGAGCAGGGCGGTTCCCAGCAGCACACCGGCCGAAAGACTCACCAAGCTGTGCACGACGCGACCCAGCACATGCGTGGTGAGGCTGGCAGCGGCCAAAACCGACAGCAGGCCGCCTAAGCCGGTGGCCAGGATGATGTAGATCAGGGTCAAACTAGTCGCGGAAGTTGTTGAAGGTCAGTGGCGCGTCGCTCACTTCCTTCCTCAGCAGTGCAATGGCCGTTTGCAGGTCATCGCGCTTGGCGCCGGTCACCCGCACCGCGTCGCCCTGGATGGCGGCCTGAACCTTGATCTTGCTTTGCTTGATCAGGGTTTGAATTTTCTTGCCGAGATCGGACTCGATGCCTGTCTTGATCTTGACCAGCTGCTTGAGTTTGTCGCCCCCGATCTTTTCAGGCTTGGCGCTGTCGTCCAGGAAGCGAATGTCGACGCTGCGCTTGGTGAGCTTGGCCAGCAGGATGTCCTGGATCTGTTGAAGCTGGAAATCGCTGTCGGCAAACAGGGTGAGCTCCTTGTTGCTGCCCTTGTCCGACAGTTCAATGCGCGCATCACTGCCCTTGAAATCAAAGCGTGTGCCAACCTCTTTGTTGCTCTGGTCCACGGCGTTGCGCACCTCAACCAGGTTGGGTTCCACGACCACATCAAAGCTCGGCATGATTCAAAAAGGGCCTGGGGCACCGTACGTTCTGAGGGAAAATTTTGCCATGCCTGCCTCTGCGCCGCCCACACAGCCCGGTTCCGCCTGGAAATCGAGCCCCGCCCTGATGGTGGAAGAGGGCGTGAGCCTGCGCACCCTCAATACCCTGGGTCTGCCGGCGGTGGCGGCCCACCTGGTGCGGGTGGACAGCGAGGCCGCCGTGCGCCGCGTGGTGGACCATCCGCAATGGGGCCGAGCGCCCAAGATGGTCTTGGGAGGCGGCAGCAACCTCGTGTTCACGCGAGACCCTTCCGCGCTGGTGGTCAAGGTCGAGGTGCCAGGCCTGCGTGTGGTTCATGAAGACGCCCATGCGGTGATCGTGGAGGCCGGGGCCGGTGTGGATTGGCATGAACTCGTGCAGTGGACGCTGGCGCAGGGGCTGCCGGGCCTGGAAAACATGGCCCTGATTCCGGGTACCGTGGGGGCCGCGCCCGTGCAGAACATCGGGGCCTATGGGGTAGAGCTCAAGGACCGGTTCCATTCCCTGGTGGCGGTGGACCTGATCACCGGTCGCACGGTGGAGCTGGATGCCCAAGCCTGTGCCTTCGCCTATCGCGATAGCGTCTTCAAACAAACCGGTTTTGGCGGCCTGGCCGGCAAGAGTGTGATCACGCGTGTGCGGCTGCGACTGCCCAAACCCTGGCAGCCGGTGGTGGGCTACCTGGACCTGCAAAGGCGAATCGAAGACACGGGTGTGACCGACCCGTCGGCCGAGCAGATCTTCGATTGGGTGTGTGCGATTCGCCGCGCCAAGTTGCCCGACCCGGCCGTCTTGGGCAATGTGGGCAGCTTTTTCAAGAACCCGGTGGTCAGCGCCGAGCAGTGTCGCGACATCATCGCGCGAGACCCTGGCATCGTGCACTACCCGCTGGACGACGGCACGGTGAAGTTGGCCGCCGGTTGGCTGATTGACGCCTGCGGCTGGAAAGGCCGCAGCGTGGGCCGTGCCGGCGTATACGACAAGCAGGCCTTGGTGCTCGTCAACCGAGGCGGGGCCACTGGCGCCGAAGTGCTCACCCTCGCCCGCGCGATTCAGACCAGCGTCTACGAGCGTTTTGGCATCCGCCTAGAGCCCGAGCCCCAGGTGATCTGAGCGGGGGGCTGCATCCATCCTTTTCGAACATGCCGTGTTCGCAGGAAAAGTGATGCGCCCCGGCTGTTTAGGCGATGACGTAGGCGCCCGCGCCGGTGGCGATGAGGGTGCCCTGATCGTTGACCAGGCGCATCTGGGTGGAGCCGATGCGCCCGCCCAGACGGGTGACGATGGCTTGGGCGTAGAAGTGCTGGCCCAGGCCGGGGCGCAAGTAGTCGATGCGCATGTCGATGGTGCCCATCTTCGCGAAACGGTGCATGACTTGCTCGGCGGTTTCGTGAGTGAACTTTTCACCGATGGCCACCATCAAGGCGATGCCGGCGGTGGCGTCCAGCACAGCCGAGGTCACACCGCCGTGCAGCCGCCCATAGACATAGTGGCCCACCAGCTCCGGGCGCATCTCAAATCGGCACACCGTGCCGTTGGGGCCGCTGAACTCGTGCAGCTTCATGCCCAAGACCTGGTTGAAGGCGATCTGCTCCTCGGTCAGGCGCCGAATGGCCGATTCGAACCGGACTTGTTCGGCCGCACTGCGGCGCGCGCTGGGCTGGGTGCTCATGGGTCCGCATGGTAGCCCCTAGCCCTGCAGGCCGCATGGGGCGTGTGTGTGAAGCCAAGTGGTGTCCAATTCGCTGATGGAACGTCCGAACCCCGACTGGCGCTTGCTGAGCTTGGACACCCTGCGTGGTGCGGCCATCGCGTGGATGGTGGTGTTTCACCTGTGCTTCGACCTCAACCACTTTGGATGGCTGGAGCCGCGCCAGCAGTTCTTGTCCGACCCTTTTTGGACCTGGCAGCGGGTGTGCATCGTGAGCCTGTTCATGTTCTGCGCAGGGGCCTCGCAGGCGATGGCGCAGGTGCAGGGCCAGAGCTGGCTGCGTTTTTGGCGCCGATGGGCCCAGGTGGTGGCCTGCGCGGCCCTGGTCTCGCTGGCCACTTGGTTCGTCTTTCCGCAAAGCTGGATCAGCTTCGGCGTGCTGCACGGCCTGGCCTTGATGGTGCTGCTGGCGCGCTTGACCGCAGCCTGGTCCACCCGCGTGCTCATCGGCCTGGCGGTGCTGGCGCTGCTGGCCCCGCACGGCCTGTCGCATCCGATTTTCGACAACCGCTGGCTCCATGGCGTGGGCTTGGTCACCCACAAGCCGGTCACCGAAGACTACGCGCCGTTGCTGCCCTGGATGGGCATGGTGTGGATGGGCCTGGCGCTTGGCCCGCGCCTGCAGGGCATCCAGCTGCCCCGCAACCGGTGCACGCAGGTCTTGGCCTTCGTGGGCCAGTGGCCGCTGAGCGTGTACATGCTTCACCAACCGCTGTTTTGGGGCTTGTTGATGGCCTTCAGCCGCTAATTAAACCTGGTCACCGCGACAATCTGCAGATGAACAACAAGATCCTCTTTGGTTTTCACGCGGTCACGGTGCGGCTCAAGACCGCGCCGGATTCGGTGCTGGAACTGCACCACGATGTGCAGCGGCGCGATGGCCGCATGCGCAGCCTGCTGCAGCGCGCCCACGAGGCCGGTGTGAAACTGGTGGACGCCGACGCCGCGGGCCTGGCCCAGTTGGCCGGCCGCGCGCCGCATCAGGGTGTGGTGGCGCGGGTCAAGCCGATGAAGCCGCAGCATTCCATCGATGACCGACTCGACGAGGTACACGCCGGCGGTGGCACGCCCTTGCTCTTGGTGCTCGATGGGGTCACCGACCCGCACAACCTGGGGGCCTGTCTGCGCGTGGCCGATGGGGCAGGTGCCCAGGCCGTGATCGCGCCGCGCGACCATGCCGTGGGCGTCAACGCCACAGTGGCCAAGGTGGCCAGTGGCGCAGCGGAAACGGTGCCTTACTTCATGGTGGTGAATCTGGCGCGCACCTTGGGTGAGCTCAAAGAGCGGCAGATCCGCGTCATTGGCACCAGCGATGACGCGCCGAAGTCACTCTACGAGGCGGACCTCAGAGGCCCCGTCGCCTTGGTGCTGGGGGCTGAAGGCCCTGGCATGCGGCAACTGACCCGCAAGACCTGCGACGATCTGGTGCACATTCCCATGGCCGGTGCCGTGGAAAGCCTGAATGTCTCGGTGGCTTCTGCGGTGTGTCTGTACGAGGCGCTGCGCCAACGCCGCCTGCTCACGCCCTGAGCGCAGCGTCCAGCGAGCCCCGCTCATCAAACACCACACAGCGCCCGCGCCAATGGGGCGCGCCTTCGGTGCGCTCGAAGTACTGCAGGATGCCGCCATCGAGCTGATAGACGTGCTGCAGGCCAGCTGAGCGCATCACGATGGCCGCCTTCTCGCAGCGGATGCCGCCGGTGCAAAAGCTCACCACCGTTTTGTCGCGCAACTCGTCCACATGGCGTGCCAGCGCGTGGGGGAATTCGCTGAACTTCGTCAGGTTCCAGTCCAGTGCGCCTTCGAAAGACCCTTCATCGATTTCGAAGCGGTTGCGAGTGTCCAAGGTCACCACAGGGCGCCCCTTGTCGTCAAACCCTTGGTCCAGCCAGCGGGCCAGCGTGGCGGCATCCACTGCCGGAGCGCGCCCGGCGGCCGGCGCGACCGCTGGTTGATTCATGCGGATGATCTCGCGCTTGATTTTGACGCGCAGCCGCTGAAAGGGGACCTTGGCGCTCCAGCTTTCCTTGGCCTGCAAGCCGACAAAGGGTTCGTGGTCGCACAGGTCGGCCAGCCACTGTCGAACGGCCGCTTCATCACCCGCCAGAAACAGGTTGATGCCTTCGCTGGCCAGCAGCACCGTACCCTTGAGTTGCAAGCGCTGCGCGGCCTGCAGCAGTTGGGTCTGCCAGGCGGTCAGGTCCTGCAGGGGGACGAATCGATACGCCGCGATGTTCAGCACGGATTGCACGGTTGGATTTTAGGAGCAGCATCGACCCCGGCCCCACGGTCTTCCTACAATGCTCCGATGGCCTTCGTACACCTGCGCACCCATACCGAGTTCTCTGTTGTTGATGGCACCCTGCGCATCGATGAAGCCGCTGCGGCGGCGGCACAGGACCGCCAAGTGGCCCTGGCCATCACCGACCTAGGCAATCTGTTTGGCGCGGTGAAGTTCTACGGCGCCTGCCGTGCCCAGGGCGTCAAGCCGCTCATCGGCGCGGACTTGTGGATCGAGCCCGACAACGGCGCGGATCGCACGGCCAGTCGTCTGCTGGTCTTGGTACAGAACGCGCGCGGCTACCTGAACCTGTGCGAATTGCTGGCGCACGCCTGGACGGGTAATGTGAACCGCGCCCAAGCCTGGGTGAAGTGGGCCTGGCTGGCCGAGCGTCATGAGGGCTTGATCGTCTTGTCCGGCGCTGAGGCGGGCGCCTTGGGTCAGGCCTTGTTGGCCGACGACGCCGAACGCGCGCGGGCCTTGGCCGAGCGTTACCGTCAGACCTTCGGCAACCGCTTTTACGTGGAAATCCAGCGCGCCGGCTTGCCGCAGCAGGAAGCGCATGTCCAGGCTGCGTTGCTCTTTGCGGCACAGCAGGGCCTGCCGGTCGTGGCCACACATCCGGTGCAGTTTCTCGCGTCTGACGACTTCGAGGCACATGAGGCCCGGGTTTGCGTAGCCGAAGGCGAGACCCTGACCAACCCCAAGCGCATCAAGCGCTTCACGCCCGAACAGTACTTCAAGACGCAAGACCAGATGCAGGCTCTGTTCGCCGATGTGCCTGCGGCGCTGCAGAACTCGGTGTTGATTGCCCAGCGGTGCAACTTGAGCCTGGTGCTGGGCCGGCCCCAACTGCCGGACTTTCCCACGCCCTTGCGCCCTGATGGCGCCCGCATGCCGATTGCAGAGTACTTTCGGCAGGCCTCGCTCGAGGGTTTGGAACGCCGTTTGGAACAGCTGTATCCCGACAAGTCTGATCGCGAGGGCGAGCGCTCCCAATACGAGGAGCGGCTGGAGTTCGAGATCAACACCATCCTGAAGATGGGCTTCCCGGGCTACTTCCTGATCGTGTCGGACTTCATCCAGTGGGCCAAGAGCAACGGCTGCCCGGTGGGCCCTGGCCGTGGCTCGGGCGCAGGCTCCTTGGTGGCCTATGCCTTGAGCATCACCGACCTGGACCCCTTGCGCTATGGGCTGCTGTTCGAACGCTTCCTGAACCCGGAGCGCGTGTCCATGCCGGACTTCGATGTCGACTTCTGCCAGGCCAATCGAGATCGGGTGATCGAGTATGTGAAGGACAAGTATGGGCGTGAGGCCGTCAGCCAGATCGCCACCTTCGGCACCATGGCAGCCAAGGCCGCGCTGCGGGATGTCGGCCGCGTGCTGGGCATGGGCTATGGTCATGTTGACAGCATCGCCAAGTTGATTCCCGCTCCGCCGGGCAAGACGGTGACCCTGGCCAAGGCGCCAGACAAGCCCGACAGCGGCATCATCTACGCGCGCTTGGAAGCGCCGGAGTTGGAGCAGCGCGAAGCAGCCGAAGAAGAGGTGGCCGAACTGCTGGCGCTGGCTGCCCGCGTGGAGGGCATGGTGCGCAATGTGGGCATGCACGCTGGTGGCGTGCTGATCGCCCCGGGCAAGATCACCGATTTCTGCCCCTTGTATCAACAGCCTGGCAGCGACTCGGCCGTCAGCCAGTACGACAAGGACGATGTCGAGGCCATCGGTCTGGTGAAGTTCGACTTCCTGGGCCTGGCTACCCTGACCATCCTCGAATTGGCGCGGGACTTCATCGTGGCGCGCCGGCCTGAGCGGGCGAACTTCCGTTACGAGACGCTGCCGCTGGACGATGCGCGCGTCTACAAGTTGTTTGCCGAAGGGCTGACCGAAGCGGTGTTCCAGTTTGAAAGTCGCGGCATGCAGGCCATGCTGCGCGATGCCAAGCCCACACGACTGGAAGACCTCATCGCCCTGAATGCGATGTTTCGCCCGGGTCCGATGGAGAACATCCCCAGCTTTTGTGCGCGCAAGCATGGCCGGGAGCCCATCACCTATCCCCATGCGCTGTTGGAAAAGGTGCTCGCCGAAACCTATGGGATCTTCGTGTACCAGGAACAGGTGATGCAGGCCGCGCAGTTGATGGGCGGCTACTCGCTCGGTGGCGCGGATCTGCTGCGCCGCGCCATGGGCAAGAAGAAGCCCGAAGAAATGGCGCAGCATCGCGAGATCTTCCGCAAAGGGGCCGCGGACAAGGGCATCTCGGCGGAGAAGGCCAACGAGGTTTTCGACTTGATGGAGAAGTTCGCGGGCTATGGCTTCAACAAGAGCCATGCCGCAGCCTACTCGCTGTTGGCCTACCACACGGGATGGCTGAAGGTGCATTGCACGGCCGAGTTCTTCGCGGCCAACATGACCATCGAACTGGACGACACCGACAAGCTCAAGGTGTTGCGCCAGGACGCCGTGCAGAACTTCGGTATCGCCTTCGACCCGCCCGACATCAACCACGGCACCTGGCGCTTTGAGCCGGTACCTGGCCGCGAGGGCGACCGTCGCATCCGGTATGGGCTGAGTGCGGTCAAGGGCACTGGGCGCGGCGCGATCGAGGCGATCGTGGCGGCCCGCGATGGCACGGGTGCCCATGAAGGGCAGGGGGCTGCACCCTTCAAGAGCCTGTTCGACTTTGCCGCGCGTGTGGACCGCAGCAAGGTCAACAAGCGCGTGGTGGAGGCCTTGATCAAGGCGGGGGCCTTCGATGCGCTGCATCCCGACCGCGCGCGCGCCTTGGCCAGTGTGGCGCTGGCCTTTGAATGGGCCGACGACCAACAGGCCAACGCGCTGCAGGGCGGCCTCTTCGACTTCGGTGATACCCACGGCTCCAGCATGCACGAACCCGAGCTGGTGGAAGTGTCTGAATGGAGCATTCGCGAACGCCTGATGGCCGAGAAGAACGCGCTGGGCTTCTACATCAGCGGACACCTGTTCGAGGAGCACGCCGACGAGGTTCGGCGCTTCGTGCCGCGCCGTATTGCGGAATTGACCGATGCGCGCGAGTCGGTTCTATTGGCTGGCATCGTGGGTGAGATCAAGGTGGTCAACAGCCAGCGCGGGCGCCTGGGGATCTTCAGGCTCGATGATCAGAGCGAGGCCATCGAGGCCGTGGTCGATGAACGCCTCTTGGACGTCCACAAGGAACGATTGAAGGAAGACGAGCTCGTCATCGTGCAGGGCAAGCTCCAGCCCGATCGACACAACGGAGGCATGCGGCTCAATGTCCAGCAGGTCTTCGATCTGCCAACGGCCAGGGCGCGCTTTGGGCGCTACCTGACGGTGACGGTTGAGGCGGACAGTCTTCCGGTGCGGGAGGTGTTGGCACTGTGGCCCCCCGTGGTGCGCCGCACCGACGAGGGCGACACGCTGGAGGGCTTGCGGGTACGGGTTCGGGTGCAGCGATCGCCCCTATCCGCAGCCGGACAGGCGGCCCTCGTCGGCGAAGACTTCGAATCCTTGGGTGTCGTGGGCGAGGTGGACCTGGGTGACGCCGCCCGATTCTGGCCAGCCGATGAAGCGCTGGCACGGTGGTGTGCCTTGGCGTACGAAGGGCAGGCCGCCATCGTGTACTAGTCTGACGGACCCTGTCCTCTGATGTGAAAGCCCGCCTCGGCAAAGCCTTCCAGTGCCCGCCGGCTGACGCCCTTGACCCGCTTGCGCAGGTCCTGCCAATCGCTGAATGGTGAAGTCGACCGGGCACGCAACAGGCGCTCGGTCAACTCCACGCCCACCGCCCGCACCGCTTCAATCTCAGCGCGTGTGGCTTGGTTCAGGTCGATGGCTGCGGCCGGCCTGGGTGCCATCGGTGCTGGGGCGCCGGTGGCTCCGTGCACGGTCAGTGCCAAGCCGGCGGCGATCAGCGCGGCCCTCGGGCCATGACGCCACAAGCCCGTAGGGGCGATGCGGCCGGTGGCGGTTGCCAAGACCGTCCTGAAGGCCCATCCCAGGCCAGAGCCAACGCCCACGACGATCAAGTCGACCCGCATCGCTCAGCGAGCCAACTGTTGATTGGCCGCTGCCCAAACCTCATCGACCGTGGGCCAGCGCGGCCAATGCCGCACGATCTGCACCGTGGGACCCCAGGCGCCCCAGTGACCCGGCTCGGTGGGCCCCAGCACGGACAACAGAGGCGTTCCCACGGCGGCGGCCAGATGCCCAGGCCCGGTATCGTTGCTGACCATCAGCGCGGCCTGCTGCATCAAGGCGGCACAGGTGCCCAGGTTGACCTGCGGCAACACCACCGCCCCGGGGTAGTGTTCGGCGGCCTCGCGTTCTTCGCCCGGTCCCGGGCACAGCACCAAGGGCCGTGTCCACGCCCGCTGCGCCCGCTGTGCGAAGGCCTCAAAGTGCGGCCATCGCTTGTCCTGGCCCTCGAAGGTGCCGCCAGCGAAGGGGCACAACATCACGAATCCTGGTCCTAATTGATGCGCCTGCATCAGCTCTCGGGCCGCTTCTTGATGTGGCGCTGAAACACGCCAATGCAAAGCGTCGGGCGCCGGTTCCTGGGTGCCCAGCAGGTATTGGCCCAGTCGCCAATACACCTCCAACTCATGCCCTGCTTGACCCCAGCGCGGACGCGGCCAGGAGCGATGAAGCCACAAGGCGCGGCCTTCGCCGTCATAGCCCATGGCCCGGAGCCCGGCCAGGCGCATTTCCAGGGCGCTGGAGGCCGAATAGGGGAAGCTGATCGCGTTCATGCCGCGGGGTGAGCCCCATCGCTCATGGGCCACTTCGCGCCGCCATTGGGCCAGTTGCGCCACCCGTTGCCCGTGGGTGGCGCCCAAGCGCAGCACGGGCCAGTCGAAGCCGGCCAACAGATCGACGGCCCAACCCTTGCCCACCAGCGTCAGTGCATACCCTTGCGCCTGCAGGCGCAGCAGCACCGGCGTGCTGAGCACCACATCACCCACCCAGTTGCGCAGGCGAATGATCAGGGGGCGGCCAGGCTCAAGCATCGGGGCTCTGTCCGGTGTCGGTGCTGGCTTGGATCCACAGAATCGCCATCAGCGTCAAGGCGTAGTTCACGGCGTAGGTGCCGTGCGTCATGTTGGCATTGAACATCAGCCCCACGACATGAACCGTGCCTACACCGAGGCATTGCCAGCGCATGACACCCGGCGCCGCTCGCCAGGCCAGGGCGAAGGGCGCGGCCGCACACAAAAGGGAAGCCAACAGGCCGGGCAGCCCATGGTCCACCGCCTGATTCAGGAACTGGTGGTGCACATGCACCAGCGGCGCCACATCGGGCAGCTGTTCAGGCGGCAGCACCTGTTGCACCAGCGCAATCCGTTCGGAGACCCCGATGCCCGTCCACGGGTGGCTCCACAGGCTGCTCCAGGCCGCTTCCCACAACACGATGCGCGAGCCCAACGAGGTGGCCGCATCGGGTTGGCCCAGTTGCGCCAGTTCGTGTACCAGGTCCAGCAGGCGCATACCGCGCTCCACCTGAACCGGTTGCAGGCTGTCGTACCAAAGCCCTGTACCCAGACCAGCCACGGCCACCGCCGCCACCGCCACCGCGGCGCTGATGCGTTGCCGGGCAAACACCACGCCCAGCACACCCAGCCACGGCAGGATGACCCAGGCCGCGCGACTGCGGCTGAGCACCACCGCCACCACGCCAGCCAGTACCGCCAGACCCAGGCCGAAGCGCCAAGCGCGGCTGTCGGGCCCCTGGTGCGTCGGCGCTGCGACCATGGGGGCCAGCACCGCCATGCCCATGGCCACCGCAGTGGCCCAGGGGATGGGTGTGGCCGGCAGCCAAGCCCGGGGCCAGCAGATGGCCACGGCTGCAGCCACCCCCATCTGCAGGCCGATGGCCCAGCCCAGGGCTTCGCGCAATGCGGCCGGGCTGGCCACGCCGCCAGCACCACCACGCGCGCCATGGACCGCCACGGCACCCCATACCGCCCAGGCCACGGGCAGGGCCAGCAGCACCTTCCCGTCCTGCCGCAGGATGTCCCAATCGCCGCCGTGCCACAGACACAACGCCGCATCGATGAGGCAGGCCAGCAGCAGGGCCGCGACAGCGGGCCCCATGCGGTGCGTCCAGACGGGCAGCGGTGTCCGAGGGCCCACGCGCAGGGCCACCACAGCCGCCAGCAGCCACCAACTCCAAGCCCAGGACGGCAAGTCGCTGCGCAGCGGGCCCAGCACCGTGCACACCAGGGCCAGACCCATGAGGACGGGCAGAACACGCGTCATCGGTCGCGCTCCGAAGGCGAGGCCGACGGTCTGGATGCGTCTTCACCGCTGATTCGCCGGGCCTGCAGCCAATCGACCCAGCGCCGGGGTTGGCCCGCCCAAGCGCTCACCGCCTGCGGCACCAAGGGCTGACGCGCACACAGTTGGTGCCACCAGCCGGGCCACCATGAAAGAGGCGCGTTCAGGCCTTGCCCCACACGCCACAGGCGCAGCGCCTGCTGTGCCACAAAGTCCGCCCAGGCGCGGTCAAAGCCCGGCGCGGCCGACAAGTCATCCAACGCGTCAGCCCAATCGCGCAGCTTGGCCGGGTTCATCGAGCCCAGGATGCTGCCCGGGTTGCTGCGGTACTCCACCAAGGGCTCGGCCAGATACCAAGCGCGCTTGATGCCGGCCATCAGACGGGGCACCACGCTCAAATCCTCAAACACGCGCTGCTCCGGAAAGCGCAAATCGGCTGGCCATGCATCGGCCCGCAGCACTTTTCCCCACACATGCCATTGACCACCGGCCATGAGGCCGTGCATCAGCGCCGGCCCGCCGTCAATCGCACCACTTGCGCTGGGCAGGCTGCGCCGATGGGCTTCTCCCCGAAGCCGGTGCTTCAAGCGCGGTGAGGCCCGCAACACGGCATGGTCCACCACCACCGCCTGCAGTTCAGGATGCTGCGACACCACCTCGCGCAACCGCGCCACCGCGCCCGGTCGCAAGCGGTCATCGGCGTCGAGAAACCACAGCCACTGCCCCCGCGCTGCCTGCAGCAGGGCGTTGCGCGCGGCGCTGACGCCAACGCCCGGTGTCTGATGAATCACGCGAAGTCGGGGCCCGGCCTCAGGCGTGGTGGCCGCGTCACTCGCCACCGTGGCCCACTCGCCCAAGCAGGCGGCGGTTTGATCGGTGCTCGCGTCGTTGAAGACGATCACCTCGGATCGCGCATCCAACTGCGTGAGGACCGACTGCAGCGCTTCGTTCAGATAGGGCCCGGGGTTGTGCGCGGGAATCAGCACGCTCAGCCAGGGTGGGGCGGCGTCCGCCGCAGCCGCGGGCATCCAGGAGCGTCCTGTCAGCTCATCGAACAGAGCCACATAGTCGCGCACCATCCGTTCGCGCGAGAGCGCGGTTCTCGCATGCTCGCGCGCCTGCGCGGCACGCGCCGCGGCGGATTCGGGGTCGCGCAGCACCGCGGCCAAGGCCTGCGCCCAAGCTTGCGGGTCACCTGCAGTCGCCAGCAAGCCCCATCGCCCATCGCCCAGGGTTTCTCTGATCGCCGCCACATCGGACCCCACCACCGCACAGCCTGCGGCCATGGCCTCGGCCAGGCTCAGCGGCAGGCCTTCGTAGTGGGAGCTCAGCGCCGCCACTTGGTGGCGCATCAGCAACTGCGGTACGTCGGATCGGTGGCCCAGGAATTCCACTTGCTGCTGCAGGCCCAGCTGCTGCACCAGGGCCCGCGCGGCCTGAAGGTGTCGCTGGGACCCTCCGCCGGCCAGGCGCAGTTTGGGATGCAAAGCGTGATCGCGTCCCAGCGGCACCAGACTGCGGATCAGCGTTTCATGGTCCTTTTGCGCACCGAATCGCGCCGCCATCAGGATGGCCGGTTCGCGCTGTGCCCAGGTTTCGGATTCACGGTTGGTGAAGGGGTCCAGACGCGTGCCGTTGCGGATGGTGCGCACCTGCTGCGCCGGCAGGCCCATGTTGCGCAACTCGCTGGATACGGCGTCGGAGACGCCGATGAATACGTGGGTGTGGGGGGCGAGCTGCCGGACTTGCCAACGCTTGAAGGCGGTGTAGCGCTCGCGCACATTGTGTTCCACCTGCACCCGCACGGGCACGCCGGCGCCTTGTGCTGCCCAGCGCGCCAACAGGTGTTCGGGAAAGCCGTGCCCCACCACGATGTCGGGCCTCCAGCGGCGGCACAGTTCACGCAGCGCGCGGATGGTGGACCAATGATTCCAACCCGTCACCATCTCCAGCGCCACCCCCTGCGCTCGAAGGGCATCGACCCGTTGCATGGGCGTGCGCTGCTTGTGGCGAAGCACCAGCAGGGTCTCATGGTGCGCCTGTCCCCCGACGGTGAGGTCCAGCGCCACTTGGGTGGCGCCTGAAAAGCCGCCGCTGGCCACGTGCATCACGCGCAGTCGTCGGGAGGGCAGGGAGGCGTTGGGCCGCATCGTTCGGTGCGCCGGCGCACCCGTGATAATCCTCGCTTCATCATACAAAACGACGCCATGGCCTCTACCGCCCCCACCCAGGCTCCCCCCTTGAGGGCCGTCGACGTGTTGGCCCTGCAGGACCGCTTGCTGGCCGATGCGACATGGCCGGCCGCTGCTGTGGATGACCACGCTGATCTGCTCGACCTGTGGCATTGGGTCAGGACCAACCACCGTTTCAACAGTCTCTTGTGGGCCGAAGAAGACCTGGCCCGGCGCACGCAAGTGGCCGACGCCGACATTGCGGCCAACAAGCGCGCCATCGACCGCTACAACCAGGCGCGCAACGATGCGACCGAGCGCGTGGACGAACTGCTGCTACAGGGCTTGGGGCTGGTGGATGCGCAGTCCGCACGCACCGACGCGCCACGGTCTTTGGCGCCGGCCGGCGCGCGGCTGAACAGCGAGACCGCCGGCAGCATGGTGGACCGCCTGTCCATCATGGCGCTGAAGGTGCACGCGATGCGGCAACAGACCCAGCGCCGTGATGTCGATGAGGGTCACCGGGCGGCCAGTCGCGTCAAGCTCGAACGCCTGGAGGAGCAGCGCCGCGACTTGGCCGCGTGCCTGGACGCGCTGCTGGCCGATGCCTTGGCCGGACGCGCCTACTTCAAGGTGTACCGCCAGTTCAAGATGTACAACGATCCGCGGTTCAACCCGGTGCTGGTGGCTGAAGCGGCCAAGCGTTGAAGCTGCTCATCGTCAAGACCTCGAGCATGGGCGATGTGGTGCACGCCCTGCCCATGGCCAGCGACCTGCGTCGCCTGTGCCCGGATGCGCAGATCGATTGGTTGGTGGAACCCGCCTTCGCCGCACTGCCCTGGCTGCATCGCGACGTGTCGCAGGTGCACGGTTTGCCTTGGCGCAAGTGGCGGCGCAACCTGCACCGGCGCGACACCTGGCGCGCCATGGGCGCTCTGGTGGATGTCCTGCGCGAGCGTCGCTTCGACCTGGTGATCGATGCACAGGGTCTGCTCAAGAGTGCCTGGTGGGCCCGCCGAGTGGGTGCGCCGGTGGCGGGCTATGACCGGAACAGCATTCGCGAGCCCGTGGCCAGCCTGCTGTACACCCAGCGCCACGAGGTGGCCTATACCTTGCACGCCGTCACGCGCTGCCGGCTCTTGGCTGCAGCGGCACTGCAGCCGCATCTGTCACCTGCTGCTCAAGTGTCCTCCGCGGTGCAGCTGCCGGCGCCAGACTTCGGCTTGCAGCAGGTGCAGCACTTCGAGCACGCTGCACTGCGACGGCCCTATGCCGTGCTCATCCCCAATGCCAGCCGACCGGAAAAGCATTGGCCCCAAGCCCATTGGCAGGCCCTGGGGCAGCGGCTGCAGGCGCAGGGCCTGCAGCCGGTGGTGCTGTGGGGCAGCCACGATGAGCAAGCCATGGCGCAGCACATTGCGCAGGGCTGCCAGGGGTGGGTGCCGCCGTTCTTGACGGTTCAGCAAGCCGCGCAGTTGCTCGCCGGGGCCCACCTGGTGGTGGGCCTGGACACCGGGTTTGCGCACGTGGCCGCAGCGCTGGGCCGACCGGTGGTGGGCATCTACTGTGACCATGAACCGGGCTTGACCGGCATCACCGGAAACGGCCCAGGCGCCTCCTTGGGCGGCAAAGGTCAACGGCCAGGGTTCGATGAGGTGCTGGCCGCCGTTCAGAAGGTGGCGCAGGCAGCGGGGCTGCCATGACGGTCAAGGGCCTGGCCTGAGGCCACTGCGGCTGGCGCCGGGTCGACTTTGGGCCGCGATCGACCTATTGGTCTTCGATCCGCTGCGGCGGGTAGCTGTCCCAACTCAGACAGCCCGGGCACTGCCAAAAATAGCGCTGCGCCTCGAAGCCGCAGGCGGCGCAGCGGTAGCGCTGCAGAGGCTTGGCGCTGTGCTCCAGGGCCTTTTGCACGGGGCTCAAGCCCTGAGCCAGCCACTGCTCAGGCGGCAACTTGAGCACCGCGGCGGCGGCCGACAGGCTGGGTTGGCGCTCCAGATGCGCCTGCAACGCCGGTCCGGCCTGGCCCGGGGCCAAGGCGTTGATGGCCTGCAGCACCACGAGGCTTTCCTGGGCGGCATAGGCCTGGCGCAGCAGATGCAGTGACTGCTCGATCAGCAGGGTGTCAGACGCGTGGCCACGGCCTTGTTCGGGCCCATTTGCGGTCTGCACCAGTTGCACGATTTCATCGGCCACCAAGGCCACCGGCGCCTGCGGCAAGCGCAGCAATCCTGCCCAGGTGGCCAAGGCTTGCGCGGGTTGCCCTTGGCGGGCCAGCCACTGGCCCTGCATCACCACCGGGCGGGCGGCCATTGGCGCGGCGGTATGGGCCTGCTGGAGCAGCGTCCAGGCCTGCTGCTGCGGAGATCCTTCATCCGCACAGGCCGGTGTCGCCGTGGCAGCCCCCGCCTGCGCCTCCAACCAGCGCTCCTGCGCCTGCTCGCACAAGTGGTGGGCCATGCGCGCGGCATACGACCCCGTACCGGAAGCTTCCAGTTTGGACGCCATCTCGTGCGCCTGCTTCCAGTCGCGTGAGCGTTCGTACAGGTCCAGCAGGGCGCGTCGCGCCTCGGTGGAAAACGCGCTGCCCTCCAGAGCGCGATACGCGGCTTCGGCACGGTCGAACAAGCCCGCTTTGGCGTAGTCCTGTGCCAGAGCGTATTGCGCGCGGTCCCGGTCGGCCGCGCTGAGATCGGCGCGCGACAGCAGGTGCTGGTGCACCCGAACCGAACGTTCGAACTCACCGCGCCGGCGGAACAAGTTGCCCAGGGCGAAATGAAGCTCGGTCGTATCCGGGTCGTTTTGTACAGCCTCAATGAAGGCGTCAATGGCCTTGTCCTGCTGTTCATTGAGCAGCAGGTTCAGACCCTTGTAGTAGGCGCGAGGCGAGTGGCGTTCCTCGGCCCGAACCTGCCGCAGGTCCAGGCGCGAGGCCAGCCAACCCACGGCAAACCCCAGTGCGGGCAGAAGCAGCAGCCAGGTGAGGTTCAGCTCAGTCATGCCTGGTCGTGTACACGCCGCTGGCGCCACCAAGCCGGCACCATGGCCAGCACCCCGACGGCGCAGCCCAGGCCGAAGGCCACCAGCACCACGATAACCAAGGGAGCTTGCCAGTCCAAGCCGAAGAACCAACGCACCGACACCGATTGCTGGTTGTTCAGCGCGAAGGCAAAGAGGGTGAAGAAGATGAGGGCCCGCAGGAGCCAGGTCAACAGCCGCATAGGCTGTAGTGTCGCACTCAGCGCTTGGGCTTAGGGCCGCGTGCGGGGGCAGACGATGGGCTGACGACGGCCTTGGAGGCCGATTTGCCAGCGTCCACCGCCTCGCGCAGGGCCTTGCCCGGCTTGAAGTGGGGAACGAGTTTTTCCGGGACCACCACCTGCTCCCCATTGCGGGGGTTGCGCCCCACCCGGGGCGGCCGGCGGTTGATGGAAAAGCTGCCGAAGCCGCGGATCTCGACGCGATGACCCTTGGACAGGGCCTCGGTCATCGCGTCGAGGATGGTCTTGACGGCGAAGTCGGTGTCTTTTTGCGTGAGGTGGCCGAATCGCTCCGCCAACTCGGCAACCAGTTCCGACCTCGTCATCACCATGAAGCGACTCCGTGCAGGTTCCGTTGAGGCGTCATTTGCCGGGGCGATCAGCCCTGGCCGCCCTGGTCCAGCTTGGCGCGCAGCAGGGCGCCCAGGCTGGTGGTGCCAGCGGCTTCGCGCTCGTTGCTCTGCGACAGGCGCTGCATGGCTTCCTGTTGGTCGGCACTGTCCTTGGCCTTGATCGACAACTGGATCGAACGCGCCTTGCGGTCGACGTTGATGATCATGACGTTGACTTCATCGCCTTCCTTGAGCAGGTTGCGGGCGTCTTCCACGCGGTCGCGGGAGATCTCCGAAGCGCGCAGGTAGCCGGTCACGTCATCGCCCAGGGTGATCTCGGCACCGCGGGCGTCCACCGACTTGACCTTGCCGGTCACCAGGGCGCCGCGGTCATGGATGGTGGTGAAGGTGGCGAACGGGTCGCCATCCAGCTGCTTGATGCCCAGGGAGATGCGCTCGCGCTCCACATCCACGGCCAGCACGATGGCTTCGACTTCCTGGCCCTTCTTGTAGTTGCGCACAGCCGATTCGCCCGGCTCGTTCCAGGACAGGTCGGACAGGTGGACCAAGCCATCGATGCCCTGGGCCAGTCCCACGAACACGCCGAAGTCGGTGATGGACTTGACCGGGCCCTTGACCTTGTCGCCGCGCTTGACGGTGGTGGAGAACTCCTCCCAGGGGTTGGCCTTGCACTGCTTCATGCCCAGGGATATGCGGCGCTTGTCCTCGTCGATCTCCAGCACCATCACTTCCACTTCGTCGCCCAAGGCCACGATCTTGGAGGGGCTGACGTTCTTGTTGGTCCAGTCCATTTCGGAGACGTGCACCAGGCCTTCGATGCCCGGCTCGATCTCCACGAACGCGCCGTAGTCGGCAATATTGGTGACCTTGCCGAACAGGCGGGTGTTGGCCGGGTAGCGGCGTGCCACGCCCATCCAGGGGTCGTCGCCCAGTTGCTTCAGGCCCAGCGACACGCGATTCTTCTCGCTGTCGAACTTCAGGACCTTGGCGGTGAGTTCCTGGCCTACGGTCACCACCTCGGAGGGGTGGCGCACGCGGCGCCAGGCCATGTCGGTGATGTGCAGCAGGCCGTCGATGCCGCCCAGGTCCACGAACGCGCCGTACTCGGTGATGTTCTTGACCACGCCCTGCACGACAGCGCCTTCGCTTAGGGTTTCGAGCAGCTTGGCGCGCTCTTCACCCATGGAGGCTTCCACCACGGCGCGGCGGCTCAACACCACGTTGTTGCGCTTGCGGTCGAGCTTGATGACCTTGAACTCCATGGTCTTGCCCTCAAACGGGGACAAGTCCTTCACGGGGCGGGTGTCCAGGAGCGATCCGGGCAGGAAGGCGCGAATGCCGTTGACCAACACGGTCAGGCCGCCCTTGACCTTGCCACTGACCGTGCCGGTGACGAAGTCGCCAGACTCCAGCGCGGTCTCCAGGCTCAGCCATGAAGCCAGGCGCTTGGCCTTGTCGCGCGACAAGATGGTGTCGCCATAGCCGTTCTCGAAGGCGTCGATGGCCACCGAGACGTAGTCGCCCACGGCGACTTCAACTTCGCCCTGGTCGTTCTTGAATTCTTCAATGGGCACATAGGCCTCGGACTTGAGGCCGGCATTGACCACCACGAAGCTGTGATCGATGCGGACCACTTCGGCCGAGATCACTTCGCCCGAGCGCATGTCGCGCTTTTGCAGGCTTTCTTCGAACAGGGCAGCAAAGGATTCGCCGCCCGAGGTGGCAGTTTGGAGTTGAGACATGAGGTTTCCTAGGAGGTTGGCCACAGGCCAACCGGGGTGCTGCAGCACACAGGCTGCGGTTAGGTTGTTGACCACCACCGAAGGGGCGCGGCACCCCATTGCAGGGTGCGGGCTGGCCGCCGGCGGCATCCATTGAGCCTGTTGGACATCCGCCGGTTCGCCGAAACCTGTTCGACCACCCGGGCGTCTATCGCTTCAAGCCCAGCGGGCGCTCCACCACTTCAGCACCTGGGCCACCGATTCCTCGATGCTGGTGCTGGAGTTGTCGAACATCACCGCATCTTCGGCCGGCTTCAAGGGCGCTACGGCGCGGGTACGGTCCCGCAGGTCGCGCGCCTCCAAATCCGAACGAAGACCTTCTATGGTAGCGGAAATCCCCTTAGAAATCAACTGCTTATGCCGGCGCTCGGCACGGGTGGCGGCATCGGCCGTCAAAAACACCTTCAGGCGTGCATCCGGGAACACCACGGTGCCCATGTCGCGGCCGTCGGCCACCAGGCCCGGCACCGCGCGGAAGTCCAGCTGTCGCTGATGCAGCGCGGCCCTCACCGCCGGCAGGGCCGATACCCGGGAAGCCAAGGCGCCCGACGCTTCATGGCGCACGACATCGGTCCGGTCCACGCCGTCCATCCACACGCGTTCGCCCTCGAAGCGGATGTTCAGCGAGGCGGCCACGGCAGCGATGCGGGTCTGAGTGGCCTCATCGAGGGGCACTTCCGCCGGCGCTGCCAACAGCCCGCGCGCGTGCGCTGCCACGCCGACCGCTCGGTACAACACGCCCGAGTCCAGGTAGTGCCATCCCAGCGCGGCGGCCACTTGAGCAGCCAAGGTGCCCTTGCCCGAGGAACTGGGCCCGTCGATGGCGATCACGGGTATGTCGTGAACCTGCGCACGCGACAGGCTGAACAAGGCCTCAAAGTAGTCGGGGAAGGTCTTGCCGACGCAACGTGGGTCTTCGATGCGAACCGCCACAGGGGGCTGCGCGCCGGCCAGTGGGTTGAATGCGGCCAACGACAGGCACATGGCCATGCGGTGGTCGTCATAGGTGTGGATGCGGGCTCGCTGCCACGCATGAGCCAAGGGTGGCGTGACCGCGATCCAGTCCGGCCCCTCATCGACCGTGGCGCCGACCTTGCGCAATTCGGTGGCCATGGCGGCGATGCGGTCGGTCTCCTTGACCCGCCAGCTGCCGATGCCGGTCAGCCGCGTGGTGCCTTGCGCATACAGCGCCATGACCGCCAGGGTCATGGCCGCATCGGGAATGTGGTTGCAGTCGAGCTCCAGGGCGCGCAAGGGCCACGTGCCGCGCTGCACCTCCAGCCAGCCCGGGCCCGAGCGTACTGCGGCACCCATGGCCTGTGCGGCTTCCACAAAGCGGATGTCGCCCTGGATCGAATCGGCGCCCACGCCTTCGATCCGCACGGCCTGGCCAATACCCGCGATGGCGCCCAGCGCCACGAAGTAGGAGGCCGAAGAGGCGTCGCCCTCCACATGGATCGAGCCTGGCGATGCATAGGCGCTGCCCATGGGGATGGTGAAGCGTTGCCAACCCTCGCGCTGGACCGCGATGCCAAAGCGCTGCAGCAGGGCCAGGGTGATGTCGATGTAAGGCTTGGAGATGAGCTCGCCTTCCACCTCGATCATCACCTCCTGCGTGGCGGCCGCCAGCGGCAGGGCCAGCAGCAGCGCGGTGAGGAACTGGCTGGAGACATCGCCGCGCACGCGCACGGGGGCCTGCAGATTCAGTTTTCCGCCGGCAGCACCGTGCAGGCGCAGGGGCGGATAGCCGGGTTGTCCGAGATCGTCGATGCGGCAGCCCAATTGGCGCAGGGCATCCACGAGATCGCCGATGGGCCGCTCGTGCATGCGCGGCACACCCGACAGTTCGAAGGTGCCGCCTTGCAGCGTGGCCAATACCGCCAGGGCCGCCGTCAGTGGCCGCATGGCTGTGCCCGCGTTGCCCAGGAACAGTTTGGCCTGCGCGCTGCGCAGTCGGCCACCCAGGCCCGTCACATCCAAGACCTCGCGTCCATCCTGCACGCGTCGCGAGAGGGTGCAGCCCAGCTGAGCCAAGGCCTTGAGCATGACGGCTGTGTCGTCTGACTCCAGCAGGTCATGGACCGTCGTGGTGCCCGCACTCAAGCCGGCCAGCAGCAGCACGCGGTTGGAGATGCTCTTGGACCCGGGCAGGTGCACCGTGCCGCTTGCGGCCTTCAGCGGAGGCAGATCCAGCGCAGGAATCGAAAACATGAGGTTCGGCTCGGGCTCAGCGGTGGTCAGGCCGGGTCATCGGTGGGCGGCGTCGCACCATTGAGGGTCCAGTGGGTGCGCACCGCTGAGGCCGCATCGACCAGGCGTGCCACTTCGGCGTCGTTCTTCGTGTCCAGTGCGGCGCGCCATTGGCCCAGCGCCGCTTCGAAGTGCGACAGTTGTTCCAGCACCTCATCGCGGTTGGCACTGAAGATGTCACGCCAGATGGCACTCGTGCCCGCTGCGATGCGGCTGAAGTCCCGAAATCCCGGGCCGGCCAGTGCCAGGTGCCGCGCTGCGTCCGGTTGTTGGGACACGGCATTCACATAGGCGAAGGCCAGGAGATGGGGCAGATGGCTCACCGCTGCAAAGGTCCGGTCGTGCTGCTCAGCGCTCATGTGCACCACACGGCAGCCCACGGCCTCCCATACGCTTTGGGCGCGCTGCAGCCGCTGAGGGTCGTTCTCGGCCAACGGTGTGATGATGCAGCGCCGCGCCTGGTACAGCGTGGCATCGGCCTGATCGATGCCGCCGCGTTCCCTGCCGGCAATCGGGTGGGCCGGCACGAACTGCGCCGCCGCAGCGCCCAGGGCCGCCCGCGCGGCGACCACCACATCGCGCTTGGTCGACCCCACATCCATCACCAGGGCCTGGCTCGGCAGGGCGGGCCCCAGCTCGCGCAGCGTGGCCTCGGTGGCCGTCACGGGTACCGCCAGGAGCACCAGGTCTGCATCCCGCACTGCTTGGGCGGCGCTGGGGTGCACCTCGTCGACGATGCCCAATTCAAGGGCCCGTTCGCCGCTGGCGCGGCTGCGGCTGTGGGCGCTGATGTGCAGCGTCCACCCGCGGGGTTTGCAGGCCGCGCGCAGGGCCATCGCGAAGGATCCGCCCATCAGCCCGCAGCCGATCACGGCCAAGCGCGGCGGCGTTGACAAAGGCGCAGCCTGTGGCAAGGTGGGCGCGATCGACATGCGCGGCTGCCCCAGAGCTCAGTCGGTGACCGGGTAAGAGCCCAGCACCTTGAAGAAGGCGCAGCAGCTTTGAAGTTCCTTCAAGGCCGCCGCCACATGCGGCTGGTCCACATGGCCCTGCACGTCGATGTAGAAGTAGTACTCCCACTGGCCGCTCTTGGCGGGGCGCGATTCAAAGCGCGTCATCGACACGCCATGCGCCTTCAGGGGCATCAGCAGGTCGTGTACCGCACCGGGTCGGTTGGGCACGCTGACCACCAGGCTGGTGCAGTCCTTGCCTGATGCAGGGGGCATAGCCAATGTCTGCGGCAGGCAGATGACGGAAAAGCGCGTGCGGTTGTAGGCCTCATCCTGGATGGCGTGATGCACGAGGTGCAGCCCGAATGGCCCAGCCGCTCGTTCGCTGGCCAGCGCCGCCCAAGCCGGGTTGGTGGCCGCAAGGCGCGCGCCTTCGGCATTGCTGCTGACCGCGCGCCGCTCGGCTTGGGGCAAGTGTTGGGTCAGCCACGCCTGGCACTGCGCCAGAGCCTGCGGATGGGCCATGACCACCTCGATGCCATCCAGGGCGTTGACCAGGCGCAGCAGGTTATGCCGCACCAGCAGGCTCACTTCGCCCACCATGTGCACCGGAGAACGCAGGAACAGGTCCAGGGTGCGCGCCACCACGCCTTCGGTGGAGTTCTCAACGCCCACCACACCAAACTGTGCCGTGCCGGCCGCGGTGGCGTGGAAGACCTCGTCGAAGCTGGCGCAGTAGATCAGGTTGGCCGCGCTGCCAAAGAATTCGACGGCCGCCTGTTCGCAGAAGGTGCCCTGAGGGCCCAAGACCGCCACACGCTGTGGTGCTTCAAGCGCTAGGCAAGCGCTCATGATCTCGCGCCAGATGGCCGTGATGTGGGAGTTGAGCAGCGGCCCCGGATTGGCTCGCGTGATCTGGTTGATCACCTGCGCCACCCGGTCGGGTCGGAAAAACGGTGTGCCCTCGGCCCGCTTGATCTGGCCCACCAGTTCGGCCACACGTGCCCTTTGGTTCAACAGATCCAGGATCTGGTGGTCCAACGCATCGATCTGGGCTCGCAAGGGCGCAAGGCTTGCATTGGCATCGGGGGCGCGGTTCGATGAGCTCGAAGGATCAGCCATAACGCCTCTGAAATTCATGCAGGTAGGCCACCAGCGCCTGCACGCCCTGCAGCGGCATGGCGTTGTACAAGGAGGCCCTTAGACCGCCCACGCTCTTGTGGCCTTTGAGTTGCAACAGGCCTGCAGCCTTGGCGCCTGCCAGGAAGTCATCCTGCAGGCCTTCATCGTGCAGGAAGAACGGTATGTTCATGCGCGAGCGCACGCCGTGCGCCACGCGGTTGACATAGAAGCCGCCCGAGCCATCGACCGCTTCATACAACAGGCGGGAACGCTGCGTGGCGCGTCGGTCCATTTCAGCCACGCCACCCTGGGCCTTGACCCACTGGAACACCAGGCCCGCCACGTAGATGCCATAGGTGGGCGGCGTGTTGTACATGCTTTGCGCTGCTGCCACCTGTCGGTAGTTGAAGGCGCTGGGGCAGCAGGCCAGGGCGCGGTCCAGCAGGTCATCACGCACGATCACGATGGTCACCCCGGCCGGGCCAATGTTCTTCTGCGCACCGGCAAACACCAGCCCTGCGCGGTTGAAGTCGATGGTTCGCGACAGGATGTGCGAGGAGGCGTCCACCACCAACGGGGCCTCCAGGCCCAGCGCGCGCAGGTCGGGCAGTTCGGCAAACTCCACGCCGTGAATGGTTTCGTTGGAACACAGGTGCACGTAACGCGCCTGGCGGCGCAGCTTCCAGCCGGCTGGAGCAGGGATGCTGGTGAAGCCGCTGTCCTCGCTGCTGGCCGCCACGGCAGCATCGGCGTAGCGCTGCGCTTCTGCCGCCGACTTCTGTGACCAAGCGCCGGTCACCACGATATCCACCGCACCGCCCCTGCACGCAGTGTGAAGCGCGCGGCCCGAAGCGGCATCGTTCGATTCAGCGCCGCTGCCGGCCAGGTTCATCGGCACGATGGCGTTTTCTGCCAATCCGCCACCCTGCATGAACAGAATGTGGAAGTTCGATGGCACAGCCAAGAGTTCGCGCAGGTCGCGCTCGGCCGCCTGCGCAATGGAGATGAACTCCTTGCCGCGATGGCTCATCTCCATCACGCCCATACCGCTGCCGTGCCAATCCAGCATCTCGGCGGCGGCCTGTTGCAGCACGGACTCGGGCAGGGTTGCAGGCCCCGCAGAGAAGTTGTAGGGGCGGCTCATCGCAGCTGCACAAGTCGTGCCCGCACGACAGGGCCATTCCAGTGGGCGATGGGCATGACCGTCCCTGGCATGCGCCCATCGCCCTCAGGCCGAGGGCGCTCCTGCGTCATCGGCGGCACCATCGCCGCCGCTGTCTTCGCCGGCTTCCGCGTCGTTTTCTGCAATGCGCTGCAGGCCACTGAGCTTGGAACCGCCATCCAAGGCAATCAGCGTCACGCCCTGCGTGGCACGACCCAATTCGCGGATCTCGGACACGCGGGTGCGCACCAGCACACCCTTGTCGGTGATCAGCATGATCTCATCGGCGGGGCGAACCAGCGTGGCGCCCACCACGCGGCCGTTGCGCTCGCTTTGCTGTATGGCGATCATGCCCTTCGTGCCTCGCCCGTGGCGGGTGTATTCGACGATGGACGTGCGTTTGCCAAAGCCGTTTTCGGTGGCCGTCAGCACACTCTGGGTTTCGTCTTCGGCCACGAGCATCGCGATCACGCGCTGGCCTTCTTCCAGCATCATGCCGCGCACGCCGCGTGCCGTGCGGCCCATGGCGCGCACGTCGTCTTCATCGAAACGCACCGCCTTGCCGCCATCGGAGAACAGCATCACATCATGCTTGCCATCGGTCAGTGCCGCACCGATCAGGTGGTCGCCTTCGTCGAGGTCTACCGCAATGATGCCGGCCTTGCGAGGATTGCTGAATTCGTCCAGCGCGGTCTTCTTGACCGTGCCCAGCGCCGTGGCCATGAACACATAGTGGTCGCCCGGGAAGGAGCGGAATTCACCGGTCAGTGGCAGCACCACATTGACCTTTTCGCCATCTGCCAGCGGGAACATGTTCACGATGGGCTTGCCTCGGCTGGCGCGCCCGCCTTGCGGCACTTCCCAAACCTTGAGCCAATACACGCGGCCGCGGTTGCTGAAGCACAGGATCCAGTCGTGCGTGTTGGCGGTGAAGAGCTGTTCAACCCAGTCGTCTTCTTTGGTGGCCGTGGCCTGTTTGCCGCGGCCGCCGCGCCGCTGCGCCCGATACTCGCTCAAAGGCTGGCTCTTGATGTAGCCACCGTGGCTGAGTGTGACCACCATGTCGGTGGGCGTGATCAGGTCTTCCGTGCCCAGTTCCTGTACGTTGTGCTCGATCACGCTGCGGCGCGCGCCCACCTTGGTCTGGCCGAACTCCTGTTTGAGGGCGGTGAGCTCTTCGGAAATGATGAAGGTCACGCGCTCGGACTTGGACAGGATGTCCAGCAAATCGGCAATCTGGGCCATCACGTCCTTGTATTCGCCGATCACCTTGTCCTGCTCCAGGCCCGTCAGGCGCTGCAGGCGCATCTGCAAAATCTCCTGGGCCTGGTCATCCGATAGGCGATACAGCCCGTCGGGCTGCAAGCCGTAGGAGCGCGGCAAGCCCTCGGGACGGTAGGCTTCGCGGCCGCCCGGGGTGTCGCTCTCGGCGCGCGCCAGCATCTCGCGCACGAGGGACGAATCCCAGCTCTTGCTCATCAGCGCGGCTTTGGCCGCCGGCGGCGTTGGGCTGGTTTTGATGGTCTCGATGAATTCGTCAATATTGGCCAGCGCCACCGCCAAGCCTTCGAGCACATGGCCGCGTTCGCGCGCCTTGCGAAGCTCGAACACGGTGCGCCGCGTGACCACCTCACGACGGTGCTCCAGAAAAATCTGCAGCAGGTCCTTGAGGTTGCACAGCTTGGGTTGGCCGTCAATGAGCGCGACCATGTTGATGCCGAAGCTGTCCTGCAGCTGCGTCTGCTTGTACAGGTTGTTGAGCACCACCTCGGGCACTTCGCCGCGCTTGAGCTCGATGACCACCCGCATGCCGGACTTGTCGGATTCGTCCTGGATGTGGCTGATGCCCTCAAGCTTCTTGTCCCGCACCAGTTCAGCCATGCGCTCCAGCAGGCTCTTCTTGTTCACTTGGTAGGGAATCTCGTCGACGATGATGGCCTGCCGCTGGCCGCGGTCGATGTCTTCGAAATGCGTCTTGGCGCGCATCACCACCTTGCCTCGACCGGTGCGGTAGCCTTCGCGCACACCGTTGAGTCCGTAGATGATGCCGGCCGTGGGGAAGTCCGGCGCCGGGATGATCTCCATCAACTCCTCGATGGACGCACCTTCGTTCTTCAGCAGGTGCAGGCAGGCGTCCACCACCTCGTTGAGGTTGTGCGGGGGGATGTTGGTGGCCATGCCCACCGCAATGCCGGCGCTGCCGTTGACCAGCAGATTGGGCAGGCGTGCGGGCAGCACGGTGGGCTCTTTTTCGGAGCCGTCATAGTTGGGCGCGAAATCGACGGTTTCCTTGTCGATGTCCGCCAGCATTTCGTGAGCGATTTTGGACAGGCGGATTTCGGTGTAGCGCATGGCAGCGGCGTTGTCGCCGTCCACACTGCCAAAGTTACCCTGGCCATCAATCAGCATGTGGCGCAGGGAGAAGTCCTGCGCCATGCGCACGATGGTGTCGTACACCGCCGTGTCGCCGTGCGGGTGGTACTTGCCGATCACGTCACCCACGATGCGGGCGCTCTTCTTGTAGGGGCGGTTCCAGTCGTTGTTGAGCTCGTTCATCGCGTACAGCACTCGGCGGTGAACCGGCTTGAGGCCGTCACGCGCATCGGGCAGTGCGCGCCCCACGATCACGCTCATGGCGTAGTCGAGGTAGGACCGGCGCATCTCCTCCTCGAGGCTGATGGGCAGGGTTTCCTTGGCGAAAGAAGTCATGGGCGAACGCCGAAAAAGAGCAATCCAACATTCTACGGTTGGGGGTTGTGTGGTGTTGTTGCAACAATCCACTGGCCGGACTGTGTGTCCGCAAGGCCGTGCGGGGCTTGTGGGTAACCTGCCTTCGACCTGATGGCAGAATATTTTGGTCGCAGCGGGTAACCATTGGTATCCTCTGCGCGGAAAGCATTCCGCTTTACGGCAGGGGGTTCCTGCGGCTCAGCTCTAGAGGAGATTTGATGAAAAAGATGACGACGCTTGCGGCGCTGTTTGCCACGGCGGCTCTGGTGGCTCCGATGGCTTCCATGGCCGCTGCTCACACGGCTGCGGCCCCCAGGGCCGTTGACAACTGGCGTAGCACCGATGGCACCGCTTGGCGCAACGGCAGTCACAGGTCCCAGATTCCTATTCGGAACTACAGTAGTCCCCACATTCGGCAGAACACGATTGGAGGCAACTGCGAGACATTGGTTTAGATTAGATGAAGCAAGAGACCAATTGACTCCATCACTACTATATGTAATTGCCGCACTACCACTACCCGTTGTTCCCCCAGCAACCCAGAGTTGACCCCAGGTAAGACTTGTACACTCAGTAATTATGAACGCAGAAGCATCATACCATGTAGTTGTTGGATCTGGATTCGTAGTATAGACAATACAACTATGCGGGTAATTTCTACCTCCCACCAGCCATTGAGACCCATTCGTCGCTACAGTATTCGCATAATCTAGTGAGTTTGTTTGAGCAACCCAGTTAATCCCATCATAACTTGTTATAATTGGATTTGTGTTTGACCCGTTTTGTCCTGTTGCCACCCAGACAGTTCCGTTCCATGCGACACCATTCGCATTACTATCTAGTAAAGCAGACCCAGACGCAGATGTATTCCATATAATACCATCATAACTGTAGGCAACAGTATAATTTGTTCTTAATCCTACTCCTACCCATAAAGTGCCGTTCCATGCGATTCCAACTGCGGTTCCTCCTAAAGCATCAGAATTTGCTGGATACCATGTCACTCCATCATAACTGTAAATAATAGGACCATAAGTGTTGGCTGCTCCAGCAGCGACCCATATAGAACCGTTCCATGCGATTCCAAAACAGGCATATAACAGGTCTTGATTGGGTACAGGAGTCCATACGATGCCATCGCTACTGTAGGCGAGAGGCTCATAGGAACTACTTCTATCACTTAGCCCCGCAATCCATATAAGTCCATTATAGGCAACGGCATTACAATTTACATTAT
>RFTU01000120.1 GCA_009923315.1 Betaproteobacteria bacterium | reverse complement strand
GTCCGAACTCTCCCCGCAAGTGCGCCGGCGGCGCACCTTCGCCATCATTTCCCACCCGGACGCGGGCAAGACCACGCTCACCGAGAAGCTCTTGCTGTTCTCCGGCGCCATTCAGATCGCCGGCTCAGTGAAGGCGCGCAAGGCCAGTCGCCACGCCACCTCGGACTGGATGGAGATTGAAAAGCAGCGCGGCATCTCGGTGGCGTCTTCCGTGATGCAGATGGACTACCGCGGCTGCGTGATCAACCTGCTGGACACGCCGGGCCACCAGGACTTCTCGGAAGACACCTACCGCGTGCTCACCGCTGTGGATGCGGCGCTCATGGTGATCGACGCGGCCAATGGCGTGGAGCCGCAAACGCGGCGCCTGCTGCAGGTCTGCCGCGCGCGCCACACGCCCATCCTCACCTTCGTCAACAAGATGGACCGCGAGGTGCAGGAGCCGCTGAACCTCATGGACGAGATCGAGCGCGAACTCGGCATGACGGTGGTGCCCTTCACCTGGCCGGTGGGCATGGCCAAATTCTTCGGCGGCGTGCTGGACCTGCGCAAGGACCAGATGCGGGTGTTCCGTCCCGGTGAGGACCGCGTGGCCGGTGATGAGGAAGTGATCGAAGGCCTGGCCAACCCGACCCTGGCCGAACGCTTCGGCGCCGCCTATGAGCAGTCTGCCGGAGAAATCGAACTGGTGCGCGAAGCCGCGCCAGCCTTTGACGAAACCGAATTCCTGGCGGGCCGTCAGACCCCGATGTTCTTCGGATCGGCCATCAACAACTTCGGCGTGCAGGAGGTGCTGGATGCCCTCGTCGACCTGGCCCCAGCGCCCGCCGCACGGCCTTCCATCCAGCGCACGGTAGACCCCGACGAGAAGAAGTTCAGCGGCGTGGTGTTCAAGATCCAGGCCAATATGGACCCGGCACACCGCGACCGCATCGCCTTTGTGCGGGTGGCCAGCGGTAAGTTCGAACGCGGCATGCGCCTGAAGGTGGTGCGCAGCGGCAAGGAGCTGCGGCCCAACACGGTGGTGACCTTCATGAGCCAGCGGCGCGAGCTGCTGGAGGAGGCCTATGCCGGCGACATCATCGGCATCCCCAACCACGGCGTGCTGCAGTTGGGCGACACGCTGACCGAAGGCGAAGCCTTGCAGTTCACGGGCCTGCCCTTCTTCGCACCCGAGATGTTCCGCACGGTGGAAGTGGCCGACCCACTGCGCACCAAGCAGCTCAAGGCCGGCCTGCAGCAGTTGGGTGAAGAAGGTGCCATCCAGGTGTTTCGCCCGGCCGCGGGATCCATGCTGATGTTGGGCGCCGTGGGCCAACTGCAGTTCGAAGTGGTGGCCCACCGCCTGGAACACGAGTACGGTTGCAAGGCCCGAATCGCCTCGGCCCGCTACAACGTGGCACGCTGGGTGACCTGTTCAGACGAAAACGGCGGCGACAAGGAGCTGCAGCGCTTCATCGACCACAACGCGCACCGGGTGGCCTACGACGCCGTGAACGCACCCACCGTGCTGCTGGAATACGCGGGCGAGCTGCGTGCCATGCAGGACAACTGGCCCAAGATCCAGTTCCACGCCCTGCGCGAGCACGCGGGGCTGGTGTTCCAGAAGCAGATGGACGGCTAACCCAGGAGCCACCACAGCAGCGCGCCGGCCAGCGCCACCCACAGGCACACGATCAGCGCCGCGCCCCAACGAAGCCGCATCTTGGGCTGCTGCTGCGCCAAATGGTCTTCGCACTGCGCCCGCGCGGCCGCCTTCACCTGCCGTGGCAGCAAGCACAGGGCCAACCAGATCAAGCCCGGCAGCAGGATCAGGTCGTCCACCAGACCGAGAACCGGAATGAAGTCGGGGATGAGGTCGATGGGGCTGAGCGCATAGCCCACCACGAAGAGGATGAGACCCACCACGGCGTGGCCGGGTGGCGCCAGGCAAACCACAGGGTGAGGCCGTCGCGCCGGAGCGCGCGTGCGGCCTGCTGCAGGCGTATCCAAAACGCGCCCATGGTGATGTTCAGCGGGGCGGCGAACTCTGGCGAACGTCGTGCCCGGGGCTCACACGCCCACCTCAGGGCTTGATGTAGGCAAAGCCCTCGCGCGCCTGCAACCGCCCGATGCGCACCACGCCTGACGGCGTGAATTCCGCGTCCAGCGAGAACTGCTCGCGCTTGAGGTTGCGGTTCTTCAGGGTGATCTCGCACACCTCGAAGCGCACCTTGCGGGCCTTCAGGGCGGAGACGAGCGCGGCGTAGTCGATGTTGGGGTTCTTGGGGTCCTTGGCGCCTTCCATCAGGAAGTCCACCCCTTCGGCATGCGTGACCACGACGATTTCGGTTTCGGGCGCCACGTCCAGGTGGTTGCGGATGTTGCGCAGCCCCTTGGTGGCCTGCAGGGCGGCGTTGTCGATGTGATAGACCACGCGGTCCGGGCCTGCGGGCGTTTGCGCATGCACGGGCAGGGTCAGGGTCAGGGCCATGCCCACGGCAGCGGCTGCCTTCCAGGCCAATCGGCGGGGGTTGCGAACGGTGCTCATGAGGACTCCTGTTGTGGGCAGATCGCGGATGCGGCTGCCGCTTGGGTGATGGCGAGCATTGTGAACGCGCGGGCCCTTCCTGAAGCGAAAATCGCACCCGATATGCCCGCGCGCCTGGCCCTGTACCTGAACCTCATCCGCTGGGACCGCCCGGCGGGTTGGTTGCTGCTGCTGTGGCCCACCTTGAGCGCCCTGTGGATGGCCGCCGACGGCTTTCCGGGCTGGCACCTGCTGACGGTGTTCGTGCTGGGCACCATCCTCATGCGCAGCGCGGGATGCTGCATCAACGACGTGGCCGACCGGGACTTCGACCGGCATGTCAAACGCACCGCCCAACGCCCGGTCACCAGCGGTGCGGTGTCGGTGAAGGAGGCCCTGCTGCTGGGCGCCGCGCTGGCGCTGGCCGCCTTCGGACTGACATTGACGACCAACGCGCCGACCATCCTGCTGTGCGGCCCAGCCCTGCTGATTTCGGTGCTCTACCCCTATGCCAAACGGGTGCTCAGCATGCCGCAGGCCGTGCTGGGTGTGGCCTTCAGCTTCGGCATTCCGATGGCGTTTTCTGCTGTTTTGGGCGGCAGTGAGTGGTCGCTTCCATCGGTGCGCGATGCGGTCCCCTGGCAGGCCTGGGCGCTGCTGGTGTCCAACCTGTTCTGGGTGCTGGCCTACGACACCGAATACGCCATGGTGGACCGGGATGATGACCGGCGCATCGGCATGAAGACCTCGGCCATCACGCTGGGCCGCGCCGACGTGGCCGCGGTCGTGGCCTTCTACCTGGTGCACCTGTGGAGCTGGAGCTGGCTGGGCAGCGGCATAGGCCTGGGCCTGTGGTTTCAATTGGGCATCGTGGCCGCCGGTCTGCAGGTGGCCTGGCACTACACGCTGATCCGCAGCCGCAGCCGCGAGGGCTGCTTCAAGGCCTTCCGGCTCAACCACTGGGTGGGCTTTGCGGTGTTCGCCGGCACGGCGGTGGACCTGGCGCTGCGCTGAAGGCCGGCGCCTGCACGCGACCGGCCGGTCAACGCCCGAACTCATCCCCCAATTCACGCGAGCGCGCCTGCGCGGCCAGAAGCGCCTGCACGATGGTCTCCTTCACCGCTTGCGCCTCCAGATGCGAAATGGCGGCATGCGTGGTGCCGCCCTTGGAGGTGACCTGGGCGCGCAATTCCGCGGGGGACTGCGCCGACTGCTGCGCCAACATCGAGGCACCCAGCAGGGTCTGGATGGCCATCTCGCGGCCCTGCTCGGCGCTCAGGCCCATGCGCTGCGCCGCTTCCACCATGGCCTCGATCAAGTAGAAGCCATAGGCCGGGCCCGACCCCGACAGGGCCGTGACCGCATCCAGGTCGGCTTCTTCAGCCACCCACACGCTGCGCCCGGTGGGCGCGAACAAACGGTCCACCCGTTCACGTTCAGCCGGGGCCACCGCCGGCCGCGCGTACAAGCCGGCCATGCCCTGACCGATGAGCGCCGGTGTGTTGGGCATGGCACGCACGATGCGGGCCGTGCCCGAGGCCGCTTCGATGGTTGCACAGCGAATGCCCGCCATCACGCTGATCTGCAGCGCGCCACGCACCAGTCCCGCGCAGGTGGCTGCGGCGTCCCTGAAGAGCTGCGGCTTGACGGCCCACACCACCATGCCGGCGGCAGACAAGCCCTCGTCAGCGACCGCTTGAGCCTGCACCCCAAAACGCGCCTGCAAGGCCTGGCGCTGGGGCCCGTGCGGCTCCACCACCCGGATGAGGCCAGCGGGCGTGCCCGTCTGAACCAACCCGCCAATCAAGGCACTGGCCATGTTGCCGCCACCAATGAAGGCGATGACCGCAGACCCCGGATTCCCGCGATGAGTGTTGCTCATGCCACCCAGTGTAGGGGCCGGCCCCCATGGCGCAACGGGCCCGCATGATCGCGAGCAGGCCCCGTCATGCAAGAAGTGCATAACATGGCCCTCAGGACCCCAGGCCACACCCCTATAGTGCGCCGAGCACCGAACCGGCCGCTACCCGCCCACAAGGCGTTCCGCACCGGTCACCGGGCAACCTGCCAGACAACCTGAAGGAGACCCGCTTGAGCGCTGTCTCTTATACACATCTCCGAGCCCACGA
>RFTU01000119.1 GCA_009923315.1 Betaproteobacteria bacterium | reverse complement strand
TTGTATGGCATATAATGCAATTTATGTAATTTAGCATAATACCTATATTGCTTGTGGCTTAATAACTAATTATAGGATATTATTTTCGCCTTGTTATGGTCTTCCTTTTCCCCACAACGGAATATTCTATATCTACAGGAGTCTTATAAGTAAGTGTTGAGACCGAGGTCTTGTTGTTATAATTTATTTCAGCAATACAATCACAATCATCTATACTATCCTGAATTAAGTCTATGTGCGATACAATAACAATTGTATCAAAATATGCTAAGAGTGATTTTAGGAAGTTAGGAACGATTGATAAATTATATTTGTCAAAACTTACAAATCCCTCGTCAATATATAGCTGCTTACATATTGCCTTGTTATTTCCAAACAAACACAAACGTAATGCCAGAGATATCACAAACTGCTGGAATCCCGATGCTTGATTTATAGAAATAATCTGCTTATTATTATCGCCTCCTCCGCCTCCGACAATATTAACATTCTTAATTAACCAATTGATATGTATCATATCTCGCGATACATTTGTTATATAATCTAATTCAAAGGGTTTTGTGATAGAATGACAGATATTTTTTAGCATCTTATTAGTATTGTGAAGTAATTTTTTAAGCACTACATTATCATAGAGATTAATGCGGAAATCCTGAAAATTAATGATAATAGTATCAAGTACTGTAAGCATATTATTTATGTTCTCTAAAATATCTCGCAATTCATTAAGACTCTTGATATTCGCGCTATTATAATTGAATATAGCAGTCTTTTCTGTTATATAATCGCGCTGTTTTATGATGGTTTTCTCGCTATCATTAATAATTTCCTTCAATTCCAAAACCCTCTCAATAATCGGCTTAACCTCGCTATAACTCTTGTATATTTCGTTATTTATATAATTCTCTTGTATCTCCTTGATTTCAAGGTATTCACGCGAATGTATTACATTTATATAGTCGTTGTATAGCTTCCATTTATTATAACTATCTACTAACGAGCGATACGCTATAATGCGTGGTTTAATATTCTTATTATAATTAGCTATATCCGCATATTCTTTCATATTTCTGTCAATCTCATTCATCCTGTTCGTATTCTCAATATATTTAATTTCCCACGCCCTATACTTTTCGTAATTTATTATGTTATCAAGGTGCTCTCTCAATTCCTTCGCTTTTTTATAATAGCTCCACACATATTTATTGATATTTTCAAGCTCTTTTGTTCCTTCGCTAATTATCCTATTATATTTCTTCTTATTCTCCATCAGTTTGTTAAGCTTTTCATTTAGCTTATCACGCTTCTCTTTGTATTTAAAGTATTCACACCATTCTTGTAATATATCATATCTATCTTTCATATTTTTATATGTTTCCATCTTATCTATGAGTTCTTCATAATTTACATTGATATTCAATTTATTTTTAATTTTATTAATATCATTGTCATACCTGTCTATTATAATTCGCAGTTCCTTTATTCTGCTGACCCAGCTTCTTTTACAGCAATATTCACACGAAGGATTAAAATGGTATTCTTCGTTATTCTCAAAAAGCCTTAATTCCTCAGCATATTTCAATCTATCTTCTTCTGTTTCTCTCAGTTCCTTCATTATATCTTTGTATTTCTCAACAGATTCCTCATTCTCTTTTAAAAACCCGTCAATATAATTGTAATCTATTTTTTCAATTTCTCCCATAACTTCATCAGCATTCTCGCAATTAATCTCACAGCTCGCTGGCGGCATCGATACATTTTGTATATTTTCTTGTTCCTTAAAGCATTTATCAAATAGGGCTTCATTGTTTTTTAACCGGTTATTATAATCATCTACCTTATTTTTAATATTCTCCTTGTCTTCAAGGCATTTATTATAACATTCAAGCGATAAATCTTCAATCGCACCGGATTTAATGTTCAAATTTAAGCATCCTGTTGTTTCTATGATCTCATCCATATATTCAAGGCTTCCAAATATTTTCTTGATATTGTTTAAACATTCCTTCCTCGCCTTGATAGGCTTATCAATCTTGGTTGCCTTATTAGGCTTTTCGGCTATTAAAGATTTTGCTAAAATCTCCAAGTCATCATATTCATTCTTTAGATTCTCAAGACATTCAATAACATCATTCTCATCATTTGTATTATACTTGCTATTATTATCATCAAATATATCAAAATATTCATTTAGATATTTATGCTCATTATTTATTATAGATATATCGCACGGCTTAGTAATCTCTATAATCTCTTTATTATCACAGTAGGCTTCGAGAGATACTTTGCTAAGCTCTATAATATTTTTGCCTTTCAATATAAACTCTAATTCAGCAAGTCTTTTAACCTTGATGTCATAGATATCTTGTGATACCAACTTTTCTAAATTAATTTTATTTTTCAAGGCTTCATATTTATAACAGGCATTTGTGCTCAACTCAATATTTCTATTACTCAATATGCTATTCTTGTTATTATATTCTTCTACAAGAACGCTATTGGAATTTTTAAGAATTTCTAAATCTTTTTTCATCTGTTCAATCTTTTCTTCGTGATTCTCGGTATAATTTGAGGTTAAGAGTAATTTTTCATAGACATCTTTCTTACTCTCAATATACTTTTGTAATCCCTTGTATTTGTTTATTGTCTTATTGAAAACATTATAAAGATTATAAATATACTCAATATTAAATGATTTGTCTATCAATTCAAGTGTAGATTTAAAATCCATTTTCAATATATCACAATCTATATTTTGCGTAATCATAGAAGTAGCTAAGAAATCCTCAATACTCCCGAACAATATTGCTATCTCATTATTACACGCTGTATCTTTCTTAATTATCTCAACCTTTCCGGTATGAGCTATTTTTTTATATATAATAGTATTGCTAACGAGCAATTTATTACCAGCATTCTTTCTTGTATAATTTCTAACAATTCTATAAGTATCTATTACTTCTATTGCGTCACTTGCGTCACTTGCGTCACTTGCGTCACTTGCGTCACTTTTAGAATCTCTTAAAATATCTATATCTATTATAGTATATCCTTTGCTTTTATTGTGATTTACGACACCGCTCGTCAATGGGCTTTTTTTTGTGTTTTCTCCCCAAATCGCCAAGAGCAATATATCATAAATAGCAGATTTCCCGGTTCCATTTTGTCCCTTAACCATAAATATCTTGCTATCTAAATCAGTCATATTTAACCAGTTTTTATTTTCATAACATAACAATCCTTCCCATTCAAGATATCTTATTTTATAGAGTGATTTAGGTGTTATCGCGGTATCATCAGTAATATTACAGGTATTTATTACAGCTATAAGCTCTTTATTTATTTTCAAACATTCTTCGCGCAATTCTTCAGGATAATTGTCGACATCTATCAATAATAATTCTTTATTTTTAATAATATTATTGAGCAACAATAAATTTTCAGAAGTTAGCAAGGGTTTAAAATAGTTTATAAGAGCATCATTGTTGATAATTTCTTCATAACACGATGAAGATATATCTGTATCTTTAGTACAAGAGATATTATGTGATTGATTATGAGCAAAGTTATTTAAATTGTCTATTTTTTCTGTAATTACATATTTAATATTGTATTTTTCCAAGATGCTCTTGAGATTAAAGATATTAATATTAGAGAACCTTTTAATATCTAAGTTTTTAGGAATTATATCTATATTGTCTCTTATATAATCTTCAAGTCTTCTTTCATATTTTCCATTAATCCTTATCATAATATCTTTGTTCGCTGTGTTAGCTGCGCTAGCTGCGCTATCGTCATTTTCTCTAATATTAATAAAGCCTTTGTCATTATATACATTTACCTTTTTAATATCTTTGTTATATAAGTCCCATATGAGATAGCCGTGATTTACTATGTCTTCTCCAAAATTCTGTTGAATTAAACTTCCGGCATATCCACAAATAGTTTTGTTTTTATAAGAGAACACTTGTCTTTTATGGATGTCTCCTAATAGTACATAATCAAAATCGCTCACCCATTCTAAGGGATAAGGGTTAAAAGTGTCTTCTACTGTTTTCCCATTATATAGTTTAGCGGCAGCGAAAGAACCGTGAAATAGAGCTAGTTTATATCTGACATTACCAGATATAGTAGGAAATGGTGGCAAATCTTGTAATCTTCCACTATTTCTATAATTATCCAAAGTTTCATCTATGCTAACAAAAGATATGCCTATATCATCTATGATAAAAGAGGTCGTAGTATTTAATACGAATACATTAGGAATGGCAAAAGTAGTAGAATAAACGAGCGAAGGCTTATTGATATCACTTTGATCATAATCGTGATTACCTGAAATAATATAAGTTCTGCCTACATCAGACAACGCCTGGATAAACTTGCGATACATTATGAGACCATAATTACCAATTACACTTTTATTGTGAAAAATATCTCCCGTAATGACTATAATAAAGTTATCAAAGAAAAGCTCTAAGACTTCAATTTGTTTTTTAATAGATGCTATGGTATTCTTGAACACTTCTTTATACTCTTCGTATCGCGAGTAAGTATTATCACCATTCCGTATATGTAAATCAGATAAATGAAATATATGTGTTAGTACCATATTTTAATGATATTCGGATATACAAGTATGTATATATTCTCGTATATCAATTTTTATATTTAAAAATAAAAAGCATATAAGCTCTATTGATAGACTTATACTTGCTATTGTCAATAGCTGTAAAAAGAAGTA
>RFTU01000118.1 GCA_009923315.1 Betaproteobacteria bacterium | reverse complement strand
GCCACCCGCTGCACGCAAGGTTGGATCGTCGGAAGTCCTGAACATGGGTGGCCCGTCGCCCGGGACCTCACCCCCGCGCAGGCTCGGGTGGCGCTCATGTTGGAGTTGGCCAGACGAGGTTCGCAAGAGACCGGGCTTGCGCACGCAAGGTGACGTCTGCGGGGATGCGGTGACCGGTGTCAGGCGTCCGTTGAAGGGGCCTGCGCTTCGATCGCCTGCAAGGCTTCGCCCAGCTCCAACCAGCGCATCTCCAAGTCGGTGGTTTCCTCGTCCAGGTCATGCAGCGTGCGGCCGGCCTCTGCCCGATCGCGGCTGCTCAGGCGGCCATCGGCGCTGTCCTGCAAGAGGCGCGACTCCAAGGCCGCGCGCTGGTTGCCAATGTCCGTCAGTCGCTGCTCGATGCGCTGGAGCTCCTGCTTCATGGGCCGTGTGCGTTGGGCACGTTCCTGCCTAGCCGCGGCAGCGGCCTTGCGATCCTCACGTCGATGGACCGTGGTGAGGCTGGCGCTGGGGCTGAGCGAATCGATCGGGGCCGAAGCCGTGCCGCTGCGCTCGGCGCCCGGACCATCTGGGCGCTTGGCATGGGCGCGCGAGGTCTGCAGGCGCTGCGCGGCGAGTGCCCGTTGCGTGTCGATCAACCACCGCTGGTAGTCATCCAGATCACCATCAAAGGGTTGCAGCTGTCCGGCTGCCACCAACCAGAATTCATCACAGACCTCGCGCAACAGCGCGCGGTCGTGGCTGACCAGCAGAACCGAGCCTTCGAATCCATTGAGGGCCATCGACAGGGCCTCTCGGGTCTGGAGGTCCAGGTGATTCGTGGGTTCATCCAAGACCAGGAGGTTGGGGCGCTGCCACACGATCATGGCCAACACCAGTCGTGCGCGCTCACCGCCCGAAAGGGTCCCGACCGATTGGAGCACCTGGTCGCCCGTGAAGCGGAATTGGCCGAGAAAGTCGCGCAGTTCCTGTTCGCGTGCATCGGGGCCGCGTTCGCGGGCCCAGCGAACCATCACCTGCAGCGGCGTGTCGTCATCGTGCAGCAAGTCCATTTCCTGCTGCGCGAAATAGCCGATCGTCAGACCCTTGCCCTCAACCTTGGCGCCACCCAGGGGCTCGATTTGGCCGACGAGGGTCTTGATGAGGGTCGACTTGCCCTGTCCATTGGCGCCCAAGATGCCGATGCGCTGGCCGGCCAGTACGCTGCGCTGCACGCCCTTGACCACCAGGCGCTCACCGTAGCCGCAGTGCAGGTCGCGCAGGCTGACCATGGGGTTGGGTACCGAGGCCGGGTCACGAAAATCAAATGAAAAGTCGGATGCCGTCAGTACGGGGGCCAACTTCTCCATGCGTGCCAGGGCTTTGATCCTGCTTTGGGCCTGCTTGGCCTTGCTCGCTTTGGCTTTGAAGCGATCGATGAAGCGCTGCAGTTGGGCCATCCGGTCCTGTTGCCGATCAAAGGCGGCCTGCTGTTGAAGCATCCGTTCGGCGCGCATGGACTCGAACGCGGTGTAGTTCCCCCCATACCGCGTGAGTTTTGCGTCCTCCAGGTGGAGTGTCACCTTGGTCACCGCATCGAGGAACTCACGGTCATGGCTGATCACCACCATCGTGGCGGAATGGCGCTGCAGCCATCCTTCCAGCCACACCAGGGCGTCCAGGTCGAGGTGATTGGTGGGTTCGTCCAGCAGCAACAAGTCGGCCGGGCACATCAGTGCGCGGGCCAATTGGAGCCGCATGCGCCACCCGCCAGAAAACCGGTTCACGGCGACATCAACTTGGTCTGCGGTGAAGCCCAAGCCCATCAGCAGGGTCTGCGCACGGGATCGTGCATCGAAGCTTCCGGCCTGAGCCAAGGCGGCATGCGCCTCGGCCATCGCATGGCCGTCATGGGACGCCTCGGCAGTGGCCAGGGCCGCGCGTGCGGCCATGAGCGGTTCATCGCCTTCGAGCACGAAATCGGTGGCGCCCAGTTCAGATTCGGGCATGTGTTGCGCCACCTCGCCCACCCGCCAATGGCGGGGCACTTCCACTTCACCGGCATCGGCATCCAAACGGCCGGCCAGTGCTGAAAACAGGCTGGACTTGCCGGCTCCGTTGCGCCCGACCAATCCCACCTTTTCTCCCGGGTTGAGGGTGACGCTGGCATGGTGCAAAACCACCTTGACGCCCCGGCGCAAGGTGAGGTCGCGCAGGGTGATCATGAGGAGGGCGCGGGCGTTGGGTGTGGCGTTGGCGATGGACGGTCCGTAGCGCCCAGGGTGCACGGTTGGCTGGCCGCCCAACGACGCAGATCGGCTGCGGCCACAGCCAGCACGGCGTCGCCGCCGCTGGAGTTCTCCAGCCAAATAGGCTCCAGCCCTCGTGGGCCGCCAAATCGAGCCTCAAAGTGCGGCCGTTCGTGACCGATCTCCAGGACCAGCCATCCGTCGGGGGTCAGGTGAGTGCCCACGCCGCGCAGCATCTGATCGATGAAGTCCATGCCGTCCCGTCCCCCATCGAGCGCCAGCGCCGGCTCAGCACGGAACTCAGCGGGAAGGGCGGCCATCGACTGGGCATTCACATAGGGTGGGTTGCACACGATCAGCTCATAGCATCGACCGAGGACCGCCTGCAAACCATCGCCTTGCAGCAGTTCCACCCGCGCTTGAAGCCCGTGACGCTCAAGGTTGATGGCCGCCACGGCCAGGGCCTCGACACTCAAGTCGGCTGCATCGATCCGTGCGGCAGTCCACGCCATCGCACACAGGACCGCCAGACTGCCGTTGCCCGTACAAAGGTCCAGTACGCGCGGCGGCTCACGCCCCAACAGCTCGTCGAGGTCGCCATCGGCCAGGTGTTCGGCTATGAGCGATCGCGGCACGATGCTGCGTTCATCCACATAGAACGCCACGCCCTGCAACCAGGCCTCACGGGTCAGGTAGGCCGCCGGGATCCTCTGGCGGATGCGCCGATCGAACAGGTCGCGCACGGACTGCACCTCGCCAGCGCTCAGCACGCGATCGGCCACGCCGTCGAGGTCATCCAACGGCAAGCCCAGTGACCACAGTGTCAACCACACCGCCTCATCGAAGGCGCTGTGGGTGCCGTGCCCAAACGAAACGCCCGACTCGTCGAGTCGGGCGGATTCGATCCGGATGAGTTCGAGGAGCTTCAATCAAGCCCGCAGCAGGTCGTTGATGCTGGTCTTGGCGCGGGTCTGGGCATCCACCTTCTTGACGATGACAGCGCAGTACAGGCTGTACTTCCCGTCGGTACTGGGCAGGTTCCCGCTGACCACGACGGACCCGGCGGGCACTCGGCCGTAGCTGACTTCACCCGTGGCGCGGTCGTAGATCTTGGTGCTCTGACCGATGTACACCCCCATCGAGATGACCGAGTTCTCTTCGACGATGACGCCTTCGACCACCTCTGATCGAGCGCCGATGAAGCAGTTGTCCTCGATGATGGTGGGGTTGGCTTGCAGAGGCTCGAGCACGCCGCCGATGCCCACTCCACCCGACAGGTGCACGTTCTTGCCGATTTGCGCGCAGGAACCCACCGTGGCCCAGGTGTCCACCATGGTGCCCTCATCCACATAGGCGCCGATGTTGACGTAGCTGGGCATCAGCACCACGTTCTTGGCGATGTAGGAGCCGCGGCGCGCGACCGCCGGCGGCACCACGCGCACACCGGTCTGGCGCATCTGCGCTTCATCGAGGTGGGCGAACTTGGTCTTGACTTTGTCGAAGAAGCCCAAGTCGCCGGCTCGCATGATCTGGTTGTCGTTCAGCCGGAAGCTCAACAGGACCGCTTTCTTGACCCACTGGTTGACTTGCCACTGGCCGATGCCGTGCCGCTCAGCCACGCGGATTCGCCCCTTGTTCAGATCGGCGATGACATGCTCGACGGCCTCGCGCACCTCCGGAGCATTCAGGGCGTTGATCTGGGTGCGCGCCTCCCAGGCGGTGTCGATGATGGCTTGCAGCTGGGCGTTGCTCATGATGAACGGTATTCCTTGGTGAACTGGTGGATGCGGTGGGCGGCCTCGAGGCATTCCTCGACGCCGGCCACCAGGGCCATGCGGATACGGCCTGCGCCGGGGTTGGCGCCGTGGGCGGTGCGGGCCAACAAGCTGCCCGGCAATACCGTCACATTGTATTGAGCCAGCAGCTGGAGCGCGAAGTCGATGTCGTCGCCACCTGGAACGGCTGCCCAGAGATAGAAGCCCGCGTCAGGCAAGGCCACGTCCAGGACCTGTGCCAACAAGGGCGTGACTTGCTCGAACTTGCGTTTGTACAGCGACCGGTTGGCCTGCACATGGGCTTCATCGGACCAAGCGGCCACACTGGCGCGCTGAACGGTGGGGCTCATGGCGCTGCCGTGGTAGGTTCGATACAGCAGGAATGGCTTGATCAGTTGAGCGTCCCCGGCCACAAACCCCGAACGCAGGCCTGGCACGTTGCTGCGTTTGCTCAGGCTGGTGAAGCTGATGAGCCGGCGAAAGTCATGGCGACCCAACCGTTGTGCCGCTTCCAGTGAACCCAACGGTGGCTGCTGGCCAAAGTAGATTTCGGAGTAGCACTCGTCACTGGCAATGACGAAACCATGACGGTCGCTCAAGTCGAACAGCTGCTCCCATTCCGACAGTGGCATGACCGCACCGGTGGGGTTGCCCGGCGAGCAGACATACAGGAGTTGTGTCCGGGCCCAGGTGGCCGCATCGATCTGCGACCAGTCGGCTGCAAAGTTGCGCGCAGAGTCGCTGTTGGCTCAATACAATGTGACGGTATTGCCGGGCAGCTTGTTGGCCCGC
>RFTU01000117.1 GCA_009923315.1 Betaproteobacteria bacterium | reverse complement strand
CGATGCCCAGCAGCCCGCCCCACCCTGGGCCCGATGCGGGGCGTCCGTCCCAGGTGAGACTCCAGCCCACAAAGCCCCCGCTGGCCACCTGCATCGACGTGACGAGCTTGCCAGCGCCCAGCCCCACACCCGTCTCCAGCCCAGCTCGCAATTGCTGGAACGGCTCGGGCGCCTTGTAGTCCCCCAGCCAGAAGGTGTAGCGCTCAGTGTTGCCGCGCAGGTTGATATCGGTGGCCCAGCCCTGTGCAGTGTCCCGGTACTTCGAGACGGTGGCCTTCCAGGCCACGGTCTGGTCACGGCGCAGCGGATCGCTGGGGTCGACATCGGCCCGGTCTTCAATGGCCGAGGCCGGCGCAGCGTTGAAGACCCATGCTAGCGCCAGCGCTGCTGCAGCGCCGGCCCTTGGGCGGTGGCGAGAACCCTCCATCAGTTGGTGAGCATAAGCCCTCCGTCAGAATCGGGGCGCTGCGATAAGCTCCCCGTCTCCGCCACGGCATCCGACAGCAGCCCACCACATGCCAGCTCCCTCATCTGTTACCGCCAACCCCGTCACGAGCAAGCTGCTGGCCCAGCCTGACGGCAGATGGCTGATGGGCGCGGTGCTGCTGAACCTTCTCATTGCCGGCATCAGCCAGTGGCGCTTGGGCAGCATCGCTGCCTTCGAGAACTTTCCAGCGCACTCTGCAGCGGCCTGGGGTGACATCGGATTGGCCTTCGGGCAGTTTCCGGCACTGGCGTGGCTGATCATGCGCGTCTTCAAGTTTGGCCTGGCAGTGGCCGGCGTTCGACGCTTTCCCAATATTGCGCGCCACCTGTTGGGAATCCTGGTGCACGCGATCATGCTGGCCTTGGCCGTGCGCTTGGTGTTTGACCAGTCGCTGGACACGGTGGTGGCCGCTTCCGGTGTGATCACTGTCGTGCTGGGTTTCGCGCTGCGAAGCCTGGTGGCCGACCTGTTCTCCGGTATCGCCTTGTCGGTGGACCGGGACTTTGGTGTGGATGACATCGTTGAGTTCACCCTGAAGAACCGCCATGTGGTGGGGCAGATCCTGGAGTTCAACTGGCGAACCTTCAAGATTCGTGACCTCAACAATCAGGTGATGATGATTCCCAACAGCGAGTTCTCGTCGCTGATGGTCGTCAACCACAGTCGCTCGGACGCTGGATGCCCTTGTACGGTTCGTTTCCCCTTGCCTGCCCGCACCGACGCAGAGAAGGCGCTGCGGGTGATTCGAGGCGCGCTGAACAGGGAAGTGCAGGAAGGACGCATCGCCGCCCGGCCCGAGCCGCACGTGGAGATTGCGTCTGCTGCACAAGGCTCACTGGTGCTGGAGGCCTACTTTCTGCCCTGTGCGCCCCATACGGAGCAGCGCGTCGTGGGCCAGCTCTATGAAGCGGGCCTGCGCGATCTTCGCCTCGCGGGTTTGGCCCTGGCCGGCTCAGGCGACAGCTCGGCTTCGGCAGCCGCTCCCACCCTGGACCAGGCGCAGGCCCATGCCGCCATGGCTCAAGCCGTCGGACGGGTGGCCTTGCTGTCGGTCTTGTCTGAGGCCCAACGCATGCAGATGGTGCCCCACTTGATTCGACATGAACCCAACCAAGGCGCGATGATCGTCGATGAAGGCGAAGAAGGCAGCAGCATGTTCATCATCCTGGAGGGTGCCTGCGAGGTGCAGGTCCGAAGCGGCACCCAGTGGCGGCATGTGGCGATACTTTGGCCCGGTGACCACTTCGGCGAAATGTCCCTGCTCACCGGCAATCCGCGGTCTGCGCGTGTGAGCATGTCTTCTCCCGGCGTCTTGCTTGAGTTGCCCAAGCAGGCCCTGTCCGAACTCTTGGCAGCAGCACCTGACCTCTTAGCCAAGATTTCGGCCAGTGTGGTCGCGCGCAGCGAGCAGAGCGACGCTGTGCGGCGCCAGGTGGATTCGCAGGCGCGCGAGGAGAGTGCTTCCCGTGTGGAGGCACTGGTGCAGCAAATGAAGCGCTTCTTTGGCCTCATGCGACGTTGAAGTGATCCACCAGAAAACCCCTACACTCGCCCGAGAACTGTCCGGTTCGCGGCTTTGTCGGGTGAGCGGTGGGTCTCTTGCATTCCATTGATCGATATCCAAGGGCCCAGGGCAACTGGGTCAGGCTGTGTGGGGTCGCCGTGTGGGCCTCTCTGTGCATCGCCGCCACTGGAGCCGAGGCCGACCAGCCGCCTCCACGCGTCATCGTGCCCCTGGGCACATCGGAAGAACTTGCAGCGGCGGTCACCAATATCCAACTCGTGGGTGAGCTACCCGCTGGGGTCTCGGTATCCGAAGTCAGCGCGCTCCTGGTCGCGCCCCGCACCATCACACGGCTGAGCGGCCTCAAGGAGTTGGCGCTGCAGATCGAGCAGACCGTGCAGGCCAAGGGCTATCCTTTCTTCTACGTCCTATTGCCTGACCAGGAGATCTTCAACGGCCGCGTGCGTCTGCTCGCCGTCAACGGAAAGATCGACCGGGTGGTGCGAATTGAGGGTGGTCCCAGGCGCGTCAGCGACGAACATTTGCAGGACTACTTCCGCGATTTGATCCAAAGCGGTGGTTTCAAGCGGGCCGACTTTGAGCGGACCATGCTGATGATCAATGACCTGCCGGCCACCAATGCGCGGCTGATCCTCGGCCCCGGCAGTGCTCCAGGATTGATTGATGCCAAGTTGAATGTTGAGCAAGGCCCGCTCATGCGCTGGTCGGTGAACCTCAACAACCATGGCGCGGAGTCCACGGGCCGCGAGCGCCTGACGACCAATCTCAAGCTCAACGACATGACGGGGCATGGCGATCGTCTGTCCTTAACCGTGAGCAAGACCAGCCGGGACCTCACTGCGGGCGTCGTCGAGTACCGGGTGCCCTTGGGCATCAGTGGCTTGTCGGCTCAAGTCACTGCTTTGCGTTCGGGTTTTGGGGTTGATGCCGGGCTCAATTCACTGGGCATCAAGGGCAATACGCGAAGCACCGAAGTTGCGTTGTCCTATCCGCTGCTGCTTCGTTTTGACCGTCGGGTCATCCTGGAGGGCAGTTCTGCTCGACGCACTTCGGGCAGTGAGATTGAACTGTTGGACCCCATGCGCAAGTCCATCCAGGTCCAACGGGTGGGGCTGAGGGCCAGCGTTTCGGACGCATTTGGAGGTACTTCTTCGGCTCGCTTGGTGCTGTCGGGTGGGGTGGTTTCGCCCTTGTCTGGCTACAGCGACCCCTCCCGGAGCAGCTTCAGACTGCTGGCCTTCGATGTCTCGCGCAGCCAAAGTCTTTCATCGAGCACCACGCTATCGCTCAGCGTTTCAGGCCAGCGTACCGCGGACATGCTGGACGGATCAGAGCAGATGTCGTTCGGTGGAGCTGCAGCAGTGAGGGCCTATGGCGGCGCCACTCTGTTTGCCGATCAGGGCAATCTCTATCGGGCAGAGTTGACGCAGGTCTTGGCGCCTGATTTGGCGGGCCTGGGGCGCCTGCGCGCGTTCGTCTTCTACGACCGTGGCGTAGCCTTTGTGGACCCGGTGATCGGCGCCAGAAACTCGATAGCAGGCTCAGGGGTTGGTGTTTCGCTCATGCGATGGACCTTCTATGAGGTGCGCGGTACCTATGCGCACCGCTTGGGTCACTCGCGTGAGGGCAACTTGCCCGACGACCGAAGTCGCGCGGGGCAGTTCTGGCTCAACGTGCTGGCGTTTTTCTGATCGGGTGTATGCGATGACCATGTTCCGCTTCGCCCGCCGCCTGGCTCTCGTGGTTGCAGCCGATGCCCTGGTGCCGGCTTCTTCGGTTGGGCAGGTGGGGTCAAACACCTTGCCGGTGTATTCCGGGGCGGCCTTGCCGGCTTCTGTCTCCAGTATCACCAGCAGCAACAACGTGATGAGCGTGGTGCAGACGGGCAACCGTGCGGTCATCAATTGGGAGTCCTTTTCCATCGGTGCGGCCTCGCGCTTGGTGATCAATCAACCTCGGGGCTCCCTGTTGATCAACCTGGCCGGTGGCGGTCCGAGCCAGATCAATGGTGCGATTTCGGGCATCTTCAATGGCAACCAGTATGGGTCGACCAATGGCGCCGTCTGGATCATCAACCCCAGCGGCCTGATCTTTGGATCCGGCTCGACGGTGAACGTGAATTCGCTGTTGGTGTCCACGCTGGCGCCAGACTTTACTGACCCGGCAGGGGTGCGGTTCCGGGCCGCGCCGGGCACAGGAAGCAGTTCGATCGCCCTCAACGGTCAGGTGATCACATCGGACAAGGGCTCTGCCGGTCAAGCCGATGCGCGGACATCGCCCGGCAGTCTGGTAGCGCTAAGCCCTACGGTCACGGTTGGCGCAACGGCTTCGATCCAAGCGCAGACGGATGTGCGCCTGATCGCTTCAGACAATCTGTTGTTGGGTATCGATCCGTCGGGCCTCATCGCGACCACGCTTCAAAAGTCTGATGCCAGCACCCTACTGAACACACAAGGCGCGATCAGGGTCGCAGACGGCACGGTTGAGCTGACCTCCATGGGCCAGCGACTGGCGGGTATGGCCCTGTTGAGCCTGGGTGGAGAGGTTCAGGCATCTGGCCTGACCAACAACATCTTTTTGAAGGCGCCTTTTGGCAACTATTCGATCACCGGAAGCGCGATTCCCGGCCCTAATGGCCGCCTGATCATCAGCTACCTGCCCGACTCCGAAGGCGCCGTCACCCAACAACTGATTGAGGTCAAGGCAGAAGCACCCAATTACCAAAGCTTGTCGACCGAAGGCTTGATCGTCGACGCTCTGCCTCAAGACGCCGGTGACGTGAACAATCGGCAGAACCCTCGTCGAGATCCAGCCCCGCGGCCGGTGCTGGGATCAAGCCCAAGCGCGCCAGCCGCCCCCACTCGGACTGTTACATCGACCCAGTCCCCGGAGGCGCCATCGACTTCGCCTGCTGCTGCACCGGTACCCGCGCCCGAAGCTGCACCGTCGCCCGCGCCTGCACCAG
>RFTU01000116.1 GCA_009923315.1 Betaproteobacteria bacterium | reverse complement strand
CAGGCCGAGACCGAAGCCCTGATGCCGCACGACCTGATCAACTCCAAGCCGATCTCCGCGGCGCTCAAGGAGTTCTTCGGTGCCTCGCAGTTGTCGCAGTTCATGGACCAGACCAACCCCCTGTCCGAGATCACGCACAAGCGTCGCGTCTCGGCTCTGGGCCCGGGTGGTCTGACCCGAGAGCGCGCCGGCTTCGAAGTGCGCGACGTGCACCCGACTCACTATGGTCGCGTCTGCCCGATCGAAACGCCGGAGGGCCCAAACATCGGTCTGATCAATTCCTTGGCTCTGTATGCGCGCCTGAACGAGTATGGCTTCCTGGAGACCCCTTACCGCCAAGTGATCAATGGCAAGGTCACCGACCAGATCGACTACCTGTCGGCTATTCAGGAAGGCAAGTATGTGATCGCGCAGGCCAACGCCTCGCTCGATGCCAAGGGTGCTCTGGTCGACGAGCTGGTGTCGGCCCGCGAGAGCGGCGAGTCGGTGCTGGTCTCTCCCGAGCGTGTGCAATACATGGATGTGGCGCCCACGCAGATCGTGTCGGTGGCGGCCTCGCTGGTGCCCTTCCTGGAGCACGACGACGCCAACCGTGCGCTGATGGGCGCGAACATGCAGCGTCAGGCCAAAGACAGCGGCACGGTGGTGGCGGCCCGTCGAGGTGGCGTGGTGGACTACGTCGACACCAACCGCATCGTGATTCGGGTCAATGACGCCGAAGCGGTGGCCGGTGAAGTCGGTGTGGACATCTACAACCTGATCAAGTACCAGCGTTCCAACCAGAACACCAACATCCACCAGCGCCCCATCGTCAAGCGTGGTGATGTGGTCACCGGCGGTGACATCATTGCTGATGGCGCCTCAACGGATATCGGCGAGCTGGCCCTGGGTCAGAACATGCTGGTGGCCTTCATGCCATGGAACGGCTACAACTTCGAGGACTCCATCCTGATCTCCGAGAAGGTGGTGTCTGACGACCGCTACACCTCGATCCACATCGAGGAACTGGTGGTGATGGCCCGCGACACCAAGCTGGGCAGCGAGGAAATCACCCGCGACATCCCGAACCTGAGCGAACAGCAGCTGGCCCGTCTGGATGAGTCCGGCATCGTCTACATCGGCGCCGAAGTCAGCCCCGGCGACGTGCTCGTGGGCAAGGTCACGCCCAAGGGCGAGACCACCCTCACCCCGGAAGAAAAGCTCCTGCGGGCCATCTTCGGCGAGAAGGCTTCCGACGTGAAGGACACCTCGCTGCGCGTGGACCAGGGCACCAGCGGCACCGTGATCGATGTGCAGGTCTTCACCCGTGAAGGCATCCAGCGCGACAAGCGCGCCCAGCAGATCATCGATGATGAACTCAAGCGCTTCCGCCTGGACCTCAACGACCAGCTGCGCATCGTGGAGGCCGATGCCTTCGACCGTATCGCCAAACTGCTGATCGGCAAGGTGGCCAACGGTGGTCCGAAGAAGATCGCCAAGGGCACCAAGATCTCACGCGACCTGCTCGATGGAGTCGAGCGCCACCATTGGTTTGACATCCGTCCGGCCGAGGAAGAGGTGGCCAACCAACTGGAGAGCATCAAGAACTCGCTGGATGCCACCCGCCACAGCTTCGACCTGGCGTTTGAAGAGAAGCGCAAGAAGCTCACGCAGGGTGATGAACTTCCCGCGGGCGTGCTCAAGATGGTCAAGGTCTACCTGGCCGTCAAGCGCCGCCTCCAGCCTGGCGACAAGATGGCCGGCCGCCATGGGAACAAGGGCGTTGTCTCCAAGATCGTGCCGGTGGAAGACATGCCCTACATGTCCGATGGCACACCGTGCGACATCGTGCTCAACCCGCTGGGCGTGCCGTCTCGGATGAACGTGGGTCAGGTCCTGGAAGTGCATCTCGGTTGGGCTGCCAAGGGCATCGGCCAGCGCATTGGCGACATGCTCCAACAGCAGGCCAAGGTGGCCGAGGTTCGCCAATTCCTGGACCAGCTCTACAACAAGAGCGGCGGCAAGGCCGAGGACGTGAAGTCCCTGACCGACGGCCAGGTCCTGGAGATGGCCTCCAACCTGCAGCACGGCGCCACCTTCGCCACGCCCGTCTTCGATGGCGCGGCCGAAGAAGAGATCCGCGGCATGCTGCATTTGGCTTACCCCGATGACATCGCGGCGCGCAAGGGCCTGACGGCCACCCGCACACAGGCCATCCTGCACGATGGCCGTACGGGCGATGCCTTCGAGCGTCCGGTGACCGTGGGCTACATGCACGTGCTCAAGCTCCACCACTTGGTGGACGACAAGATGCACGCCCGCTCCACCGGCCCGTACTCGCTCGTGACCCAGCAGCCGCTGGGGGGCAAGGCACAGTTCGGCGGCCAGCGCTTCGGCGAGATGGAAGTCTGGGCCCTGGAAGCCTACGGCGCGTCCTACGTGCTGCAGGAAATGCTCACCGTGAAGTCCGACGACGTCAACGGCCGCACCAAGGTCTACGAGAACATCGTCAAGGGCGAGCACGCCATCGACGCGGGCATGCCCGAGTCGTTCAATGTGCTCGTGAAGGAAATTCGGTCGCTGGGTATCGATATTGAGTTGGAGAAAGGCTGACGGCCTTGGGGACATCACGCCAGACGCGGCCCAGCCGCCCGAGCGCTGTGTCCCCAGCTGATCAGCCAGAGACTCTTCAAGCGATCCCCAACCTACAAGGAGTTAAGCCATGAAAGGCTTGCTGGACATCTTCAAGCAGTTCACCCCTGACGAGCACTTCGACGCGATCAAGATCGGGCTGGCTTCGCCCGAAAAGATCCGCTCGTGGTCCTTCGGTGAGGTGAAGAAACCCGAGACCATCAATTACCGCACCTTCAAGCCCGAGCGCGACGGTCTGTTCTGCGCCAAGATCTTCGGGCCCATCAAGGACTACGAGTGCCTGTGCGGCAAGTACAAGCGCCTGAAGCACCGTGGCGTCATCTGCGAGAAGTGCGGCGTGGAGGTCACCCAGACCAAGGTCCGCCGTGACCGCATGGGCCACATCGACCTGGCTGCGCCTTGCGCGCACATCTGGTTCCTCAAGTCCCTGCCGTCTCGTCTGGGCCTGGTGTTGGACATGACCCTGCGCGACATCGAGCGGGTGCTCTACTTCGAAGCCTATGTCGTGACCGACCCCGGCATGACCCCGCTCAAGAAGTTCCAGATCCTGAGCGAAGACGAGTTCGACGCCAAGTACAACGAATTCGGTGACGAGTTCGTGGCCAAGATGGGCGCCGAAGGCGTCAAGGCGCTGCTTGAGGACATGGATCTCGATGTCGAGATCGACAAGTTGCGCAACGACATGACCGGCAGCGAGCTCAAGGTCAAGAAGAACTCCAAGCGCCTGAAGGTGATGGAGGCGTTCAAGAAGTCGGGCATCAAGCCCAACTGGATGATCCTCGAAGTGCTGCCCGTGCTGCCGCCGGACCTGCGTCCGCTGGTGCCGTTGGATGGCGGCCGCTTCGCCACATCCGACCTGAACGATCTGTACCGCCGCGTCATCAACCGCAACAACCGCCTGGCTCGCCTGCTGGAGCTCAAGGCCCCCGAGATCATCGTGCGCAACGAAAAGCGCATGCTGCAGGAGGCCGTGGACTCGCTGTTGGACAACGGCCGCCGCGGCAAGGCCATGACCGGCGCGAACAAGCGTGCCCTGAAGTCCCTGGCCGACATGATCAAGGGCAAGGGCGGCCGCTTCCGGCAGAACCTGCTGGGCAAGCGCGTCGACTACTCCGGCCGCTCCGTCATTACCGTGGGCCCGACGCTCAAGCTGCACCAGTGCGGTCTGCCCAAGCTGATGGCGCTTGAACTCTTCAAGCCCTTCATCTTCAGCCGTCTGGAAGCCATGGGCATTGCCACCACCATCAAGGCGGCGAAGAAGGAAGTGGAATCCGGCACCCCGGTGGTGTGGGACATCCTCGAAGAGGTCATCAAGGAGCATCCGGTTCTGCTGAACCGCGCGCCCACGCTGCACCGCCTGGGCATCCAGGCCTTCGAGCCGGTGCTGATCGAAGGCAAGGCGATCCAGCTGCATCCGCTGGTCTGCGCGGCCTTCAACGCCGACTTCGACGGTGACCAGATGGCCGTGCACGTGCCGCTGTCCATCGAAGCGCAGATGGAAGCCCGCGCCTTGATGCTGGCCTCCAACAACGTGCTGTTCCCGGCTTCGGGCGAACCCTCCATCGTCCCGTCGCAGGACGTGGTGCTGGGTCTGTACTACGCCACCCGTGAGCGCATCAACGGCAAGGGCGAAGGCATGATCTTCTCCGACGTCGTCGAGGTGCAGCGTGCGCTGGACAACGCCGTGGTCGAGCTCACCGCCCGCATCAATGTGCGCCTGACCGAGTATGTCAAGGACAAGGTCACCGGTGAGTTCACCCCCGAGACCAAGCTCGTGGAAACCACCGTGGGCCGCGCCTTGCTGTCGGAAATCCTGCCCAAGGGTCTGCCGTTTGCCAACATCAACAAGGCCCTGAAGAAGAAGGAAATCTCCAAGCTCATCAACACGTCCTTCCGCAAGTGCGGCCTGAAGGAAACCGTGGTCTTCGCGGACAAGCTGTTGCAAAGCGGCTTCCGTCTGGCCACTCGCGCCGGCATTTCGATCTCGATCGACGACATGCTGGTGCCCAAGCAGAAGCACGACCTGATTGCGCGTGCCGAAGCCGAGGTCAAGGAGATCGAGCAGCAGTACGTCTCGGGCCTGGTCACCGCCGGCGAGCGCTACAACAAGGTGGTGGATATCTGGGGCAAGACTGGCGACGAAGTCGGCAAGGTCATGATGGCCCAGCTGTCCAAGCAGAAGGTCACTGACCGTCACGGCAAGGAAGTCGACCAAGAGTCCTTCAACTCCATCTACATGATGGCCGACTCGGGCGCGCGTGGTTCGGCGGCCCAGATCCGTCAGCTCGCTGGCATGCGCGGCCTGATGGCCAAGCCCGACGGCTCCATCATCGAAACGCCCATCACGGCCAACTTCCGTGAAGGCCTGAACGTGCTGCAGTA
>RFTU01000115.1 GCA_009923315.1 Betaproteobacteria bacterium | reverse complement strand
CCCGCATCGCGATGCGGGTCAGTTGTGCGTGGTGGAGACTCCTGCCGATCAAGCCGCGCTGGAGCGCACGGGTGGCTACACCGGTCGTTACTTCGTGCTCATGGGTCGACTCAGCCCTTTGGGTGGCACGGGTCCTCAGGACATTGGCTTGGAGGCGCTGATCAAGCGAGTACGCGCGGGAGAACTGCGTGAAGTCATTCTGGCCTTGAGCTTCACTGCTGAAGGGGAAGCCACGGCTCAGGCCTTGGCCGATGCCTTCGAAGGTCTGCCTGTGAAGGTGAGCCGACTGGCGCGAGGCGTACCGGTGGGCAGTGAACTGGAATTCGTCGATCTGTCCACGATCGCACACGCTTTGGCACATCGGCGCTGAGGACCATCGGCCGCCAACTCCAGGATCCGGGTCCTCTGGGGGCGGCTGCTCAGCGTCGGACGGCGGCTTCGGCGCCAGTGGCCACGCGGGTTCGGTCTTCTTTGCCGGCACCGCCGCCTGGGGACGAGCTGGCGGTTCGCTTGGCACCCGCCACGGCAGGCGCTTGATCGGCGGGCTTACCTGTAGCGGTTTTGGGCTTGCTGGTGGCCTTGTGCTGAGCGGCCGCCTTGGCTTTGGGCGCGGACTCGCGCTGCAGGTTGAGGGTGCCGTTGTCGGCCAATGTTTCGCTCACATCGTGTGGGTGCCGGACATGGCGAGGCACCAACAGAGCCGAGCCTTGACGGATCATCATGCCGCGCGGAATTCGGTTGACTTCGCGCAGCCGCGCCTCGTCCATGCCGGTGAGTTTGGCGGCATCGGCGGTGCGCAAAGTGCGTGGGGCGACCCATGCGGTCCATGAGGACAAAGCGCCCTTGTGGCGCTCCAGCTCGACCAGAAAGCGTTCGGCGTTGTCGTAGGGCAGCAGGATGTGGGGCGTACCTGCAGCCAGAATCACCGGACGATTGTGCTGTGGGTTGAGCGCTGCGAACTCATCCTCTTGCATTCCTGCCAGTCGCGCCGCCATCGCCACATCGATGTCCCGCTCGATGGCCACCGTGAGGAAGTAGGGGTGATTTTCCAGAGGCGGCAAGGACAAACCGAAGTCCTGCGGCCGCATCACGATGTTCTTCACGGCCAACAACTTGGGGACGTAGTTCCGAGTTTCATCGGGCATGCGCAGGCTTTCGTAGCCCGTCGGTAATCCAGCGCGCTGGTTCCGCTGGATGGCTCGTTGCACATTGCCTTCGCCCCAGTTGTAGGCGGCCAGGGCCAGGTGCCAATCCCCGAATTGGCCATGCAGCCGCGTCAAGTAGTCCAGGGCGGCTCGCGTGGAGGCCAGGACGTCGCGCCGGTCATCCCTGAAGGCGTTTTGCTTGAGCGAAAAGTCGCGCCCAGTGGCCGGCATGAATTGCCACATGCCCGAGGCCTTGGCCTTGCTCAAGGCCTGCGGGTTGAAGGCACTTTCGATGAACGGCAGCAAGGCCAGTTCGGTGGGCAACTGACGTCGCTCGACTTCCTCGACGATGTGGAACAGGTAGCGTGCTCCCCGCGTGCTCATGCGTTGCACATAGTCGGGCCGTGTGGCGTACCACCGTTCACTCGTCCTGACGAGTTGCGGGTTCTGCAGATCGGGCACTCCGTACCCTGCACGGATGCGCTGCCAAAGATCGCGCTTGGCCTCGGGCGCATCGAATCGGATCGCCTGGTCGGGGTTCAAGCTGTCCAGACCAATCCGTCCGGTCGCGGCCGAGGTGGTGGCGTTTAGGGGTGCGCTGGCGGCCGGGTGATCGGCGCCCGGGGTCGGCGCCGGTGTCGGCTCGGCAGAGGCCACGGTTGGCGCCGGCAGGCTTGGGGTTAACGCTGCATCGGGCGTGGTGGAGCCGACCACGGTGGCGCACCCTGCCAGCAACGCGACCGTGGCCGAAGCGAGCACGACCCCGGCACGGTGACGCTCGTCGGACGTGGCCGGCCCTCGCGCCGATGCTTCCTCCAGAAGTCGGGCCATGCCGTGCTTCACACCCACTGCCCAACTCCAAGTGTTCACGCTCGGTTCTTCCATTCGCGCAGGGCCGCCAGCACCGCCACGGGATCTTCACCTGCAGCCCCCTGAGCCAAGGCGCTGGCGCGCACCTCGGCCACGCCGCAGCGCAAGAAGGGGTTGATTTGGCGTTCGATGTCGATGGTGGAGGGCAGCGTGGGGGCTCCCCGTTCGCGCAGCCCGACGCATCGGCTCTGGTAGGCCTGAAGTGCGGCGTTGCCGGGCTCCACCAGGCTGGCGAATCGCAGATTCGACAGGGTGTACTCATGGGCGCAACACACGCGGGTGCGGCCAGGCAGGTCCGCCAGGGTCGACAGGGAGGCGTGCATCTGAGCGGGCGTGCCTTCGAATAATCGGCCGCAGCCACCTGAAAACAGCGTGTCGCCGCAGAACAGGATCGGGTCCTGATCGGCAGGCTCCATCAGGAATGCAATATGCCCGGCGGTGTGTCCGGGCACATCGAGGACCCGCACCGGCTGCCCCAGCAGCTCCAGCGCCATGCCGCCGTTGAGTGCAACACGGGGCTCGGGCGTGTGCTCTTGGGCTGGGGCATATACCGGACCATGGAGCAGATCCCGCAGGCCCTGCACGCCGCCGGTGTGGTCGGGGTGATGATGGGTCACTAGAATCGCCACCAGGGAGAGCCGCCGCTGCTGCAACGCCCGCCGCACGACATGGGCATCACCGGGGTCAACGACCACCGCCTGATGGCCGTTGTGCACCATCCAGATGTAGTTGTCGGAGAAAGCCGGCAGGCTCAGCAGCTCGATCATGAATTGATGGACATCAACGACGCGCCAGTTTATCGGAACCCCCCCTCGGGCGGTTCTGCGCCGTGGACGGCCACGGTGGCCGGCTGCCATGCCTTGGCCTGGCAGCAAGCCCAACTCGATCACTGGGTGGCCGATGTGTTCGGCTACCACGCGGTGCAGTTGGGCATGCCCGAGCTTCAAGCCTTGCGCCACAACCGCATGCCCCACCGTTGGTTGTTGAGCCCATCGGCCTGTGAAGCCCACACGCCGGGGGGGCGGGACGGTCCGGTCGGGGCGCTCCCACTGCCAGTGGTGTGCGCCGAGTTTCATGCGCTGCCGTTCGAGAACAACAGCCTGGATCTGGTGGTGATGCCGCACACCCTGGAAGCCAGCGCCGATACCCACCAAACCCTTCGTGAAGCGGAGCGGGTCTTGCGTCCGGATGGTCGACTGCTCATCACCGGCTTCAATCCCGCCAGCCTGTGGGGTGCGGTGGGTCGAGCTCGGGCGCTTTCCCGGCGCGGCGCGGGCACGTCGGCCTTGGCCACGGTCCACGACTGGGTGGGTTACTGGCGCCTTCGTGACTGGCTGCGCCTGCTGAACTTCGAGGTCGAGGGCGGCCGATTTGGCTGCTACACCCCGCCGTTTAGCGGTCAAGCCTGGATGGATCGGCTGCGTTGGATGGAACCCATGGGTGACCGTTGGTGGCCGGTGTTGGGGGGGCTGTATGCGGTCATGGCGATCAAGCGCGTGCGGGGAATGCGGTTGGTGGGCCTGAGCCGGCAGGGCAAGGCGGTCATGGCGCCCTCGCGCAAGGTGGTCACCCAGCGGCATCAGCGCACCATGCAGGCGGACCACTGCCTTCATCCCGCCCGGCCTTCGGGCCTGGGTCGCCCGGGCGAAGCCGAAGGACGCTGAGGTGTCCGACCAACGCGTGCTGATCTACACCGATGGAGCCTGCAAAGGCAATCCTGGCCCGGGCGGATGGGGAGCCTGGTTGCGATACGGAGAGCACGAGCGGGAACTGTTTGGGGGTGAACGCAGCACCACCAACAACCGGATGGAACTCACGGCGGTGATCCAGGCGCTGGCCTCACTCAAGCGACCCTGCGCGATCGACCTGTACACCGACAGCGAGTACGTTCGCCAGGGCATCACCGCCTGGATTGGCGCTTGGAAGGCACGAGGGTGGAAGACGGCTGACCGCAAGCCCGTCAAGAACATCGACCTGTGGCAGGCTTTGGACGAACTGGCTGCCACGCACCGGGTGCAGTGGCATTGGGTGAAGGGTCATAACGGTGATGTGGGCAACGAGCGCGCCGATGGCTTGGCCAACCGCGGTGTTGCCCTGGTCGAGGCCTGAGGCCGGATCAGAGGCCGTGCCCGCCCTTCGGGTGCGGACTCAAATCAGGCCGTCAAAAGGCCAAACGTCCACCCAATCGCCCGCCTGTACATCCCCGCTGTCGTGTGACAGCACCACCAGACCATTGGCTGCACTCATGCTGCTGAGGATGCCCGAGCCTTGTGCTCCCGTGATGCTCACCTCCCAGTGGCCGTCCTGAGCACGAGTGACGATGCCCCGTTGGTACTCGGTGCGTCCGGGCTTCTTGCGCAGGGGGGTCAGACACCGGGCCCTCAGCATCGTCTGGGGCAGGGCCTGTACCCCGGCCATCTGCATCAGGGCACTGCGCACGAAGGCATAAAAGGTCACCATGACCGCCACCGGGTTGCCTGGAAGTCCGAACAGGACTGCTCCGCCCTGAATTCGGCCGATGGCCATCGGCCGGCCCGGGCGCATGGCGATGCGCCAAAACACGACATCACCGAGTGAGGCCATCACTTGCTTGGTGTGATCGGCTTGACCCACGCTCACGCCGCCGGATGTGACGATCGCATCGGCACAAGCCGCAGCTTCGCGGAAAGTCATCTCCAGGCTACGGGGCTGGTCGGGCACGACGCCCAAGTCGATCAACTCGACGAATCCCAGGCGCTGCAACATGCCCCAGATGGTGTATCGATTGCTGTCGTACACGCAGCCTTCGTCCAGCGCTTGGCCAACGGAGCGCAATTCATCACCGGTCGAGAAGAAGGCCACGCGTACACGCCGTCGCACTGGCAGTTCCGCGCGACCCAATGAGGCCGCCACACCCAGGTCCGAGGGGGTGATCAGCCGCCCGGCCGGCAGTGCAACCGCTCCCTGGGCCAGGTCCTCTCCAGCCAGGCGACGGTTGTCGCCGGCACGCACCACGCCCGGCTCGATGCGGACCACGTCTTCCTGCAGCGTGGTGAACTCCTGAGGAACCACCGTGTCCAGCCCCTGCGGCATGACCGCGCCCGTGGTGATGCGCACACACTGGCCCGATGCCACCACGCCTTCGAACTGCGATCCTGCCAAGCCTGTGCCCACGACCTT
>RFTU01000114.1 GCA_009923315.1 Betaproteobacteria bacterium | reverse complement strand
CGACATCCACACTGTCATCAACATGTTTTGTTCCCGCGTCACCATGGAGGAATGGACCTCGACCATACCGTCGACCTTCGGATCGACCACCTTGAGCGCTGCGGTCGGCGCCTGCGTGTGGCCGTCGTCACGGAGACCTTCCCACCCGAGGTCAACGGCGTGTCACTGACCTTGTCACAACTGGTTTGGCACTTGGTCGACCGACAACACAGCGTGCAGTTGGTGAGGTTGCGCCAGCCGTCGGACCGCCGAAGCCACTCCCCGGCCGAGTCAATCGAATCATCTGGTGGCTCAGCCCCCATGATGGAGCCCCCCATCCTCATGCGCGGCATTCCGATTCCGCGCTATCCGGGCCTGCGCATGGGTCTGCCCTGCAAAAGTGCACTCGTGAAGCTTTGGTCGGTGCGCCGGCCAGATGTGGTGCACATTGCCACGGAAGGCCCTCTAGGCTGGTCCGCTCTGAAGGCTGCTCAGCAACTGAAGCTGCCCATTTCCAGCGACTTCAGAACCAACTTCCACGCCTACAGCAAGCATTACGGAGTGGGTGTGCTGTTGCGCAGCATCATGCTGATGTTGCGCAAGTTCCACAACCGCACGCATCTGACCCTGGTTCCCACAGCGGCCCTCAAGACCGAACTGGAAGCGGCGGGTTTCAAGCGTCTGGCGGTGGTAGGACGCGGCGTGGACGCCGGACTGTTCCACCCCGATCAGCGCAGTGAGGCTCTGCGCCGACAGTGGGGCCTGGGAAAGGATGCTCTGGCCGTGGTGTACATGGGCCGCTTGGCGTCGGAGAAGAATCTCCCCCTGGTCGTTTCCACATTTGAAGCGATTGCCCAGCGACAGCCCGAAGCCCGACTCGTGCTCATCGGCGACGGGCCCTTGCGTGAATCCCTTAAGGCTCGATGCCCTCAGGCGATCTTCACCGGTACGCTTCGAGGCGCGCCACTGGCGCAGGCCTTGGCCAGCACGGATCTGTTTCTCTTCCCCAGCGAAACCGAGACCTATGGCAACGTGGTGGCGGAGGCCATGGCCAGCGGCGTCCCAACGGTAGCATATCGGATGGCGGCCGCTGGGGAATTGATTCGCAGCGGCCACAACGGTTGGACGGTGGAACGCGGTCAAGCGGGCGCGTTTACTGCGGCTGCGGTGTCCGCGGCTGCCGATGATCAATGCCGCCAGATCGTAGCGCGCCGCTGCGCTTCGGACATTCAAGGTTTGGACTGGGCCAACGTCACGCTTCAGTTCGAACGGGCGCTGCTGAATCTCGTAGACGATCAGCAGCGCCAGTCCACGGCAAGCATCAGCTCACCTTCTTGGGGCGTCCCGTCTTGAGGATCGGCAGACTCTGCAGCAGCGCCTGAAGCTGAGAATCGCTGAGCCCCTGCAGGGCCATCAAGCCCGCACGCAGCACTTCGGACTTCTTGGCTGCGTGCTGAAACTGCAGGGCGCGCTGCTTGACCACCGCGATCAGCCGGAGCTCCGACTCCGGCATGGTGAAGCTGTCACGGACCAACTTATCCTTGCGAGCGAGCTTCTCGACCTTCGGCGCCTTTTCGACTTTTGGCGCCTTATCGGTCTTCATCGGCTTGTCGGCCTTTGCCGGCTTATCCGAATTGGATGGCTGGGTCCGCCGTGCAGCCTTGTTGGCCTTCTCGGGCTTCTTGACCATTTCGGGGCTGGCAGACTCGACTTCTTGGACCTCGGCCGGACGCTTCGGAACGGCCACAGACTTCGGTGCGCTCAGCTTGCGCACCGCAGGTCGGCTGCGCGGACCACCCTGCTTTCGGGCAAGCGGCGCCTTAGGGGTGGTGCGCGGCTTTCGGGGCGTTACAGCAGCTTTCTTGGACGTGACCATGGTGTCTCCATTAACCATATAAATTATTTATACCGTTTACGACGATGTTCGGTCAAGCCCCAATGAACCGCTTGCGATAGGCAGGTGCCATTGAGGAGAAGTCCAGCATCATCGGCAGGTCGGCACAACCGAAGGCCGAATCCCAGGCTGGTGCCCCCAGCACTTGCGCACCCATCTTGATATAGCCTCGAACCAAAGGCGGCCATTCGGCGGGTCCTTGCGAGGGCAGAAGATCGACTGGCAGCGCCACGAGGGGCGTCACCCTTCGGCGCTCGGGCGCCAGGTGAGTACTTCGAAGTTCCTGCCACAGGCGTGCCGCGTTGGCACCGCCGTCAGGCATGGGAATGCTGGCGCAACCGATGGCCTGCTGGACTCCGTTGACGTGAAGAAATCGTACCAAGTGCGCCCACAACATCAGAATCACACCACCCGTGCGCCATGGAGCGGCAATACACGATCGGCCCAGCTCGGCCATGGAGGGCCTCAGGTCATGCAAGCTCGCGAGGTCGAACTCCGTTTCGGTGTAGTAGCGGCCTAAACGACGGGCCGCATCGGGCAACAAGATCCGATAGGTCCCCACCACACGAGACGGAGCGTCATCGCTTGCAGCGGTACTGACCATCAGATGCTCGCAATGGGCATCGAAGTCGTCCTTATCCAGCCCTGGATCATCCGCCGAAACTTGAGCGCCCCACTCGCCATGAAAGACCTCATGGCGAAGGCGTTGCGCGGCTCGAACCTCGTCCTCATGACGAGCCCAGTGCACCAATAAGTCGCTGCCGTTCTTGAGTTCAGGCGGTGCGTAAAGATGGGCTTCCTGGAGGGAGGACAGTTGATGCATCTCGAGCTCCTTGTCTACAGCCGTGATGCTGCAAGGGCTCGATGACGCCAACATTTCAGCTTGGTGAAGACGCCATGACGCTATGCGTCGGTGCATTGGTGGAACTCGGGGTTCGAACACGCGCCGGAGGCACCGTCAGGGTGAAACAAGACCCTTCTCCGGGCGTGCTTTCAACCAACAACTCGCCACCATGCCTTGTGATCGCGTGCTTGACGATGGCCAAGCCCAAGCCCGTGCCGCCGGTACCGCGCGACCGACTCTTGTCCACGCGGTAAAAGCGCTGCGTAATGCGCGGCAAGTGGTGCCGCTCAATCCCGATGCCGTTGTCGATCACCCGCAGTTCCAAGTAACCGTCTCTTCGCAAATGACCCTGCAACTGAACACAACCTCCTGCGGGCGTGTAACGCACGGCGTTGCTGACAAGGTTGCCAATCGCACTGGCCATCTCACGCTCTTCGACGGCCACTTCCAAGTCTGGGAGAGACAAACCATTGAACACGAACTCGTGGCGACCACTCGAGAGGTGCTGGCCGTCGGTCATGGCAGCCTGTAGAAGTGGCGTCAATGGAACCCATTGCGCAATGGCGGGCTTGGGGCTTCCCTCCAGCGTGGCCAGAAGCAGCAGATCCGACACAAGACCTTCCATGCGCGTGGTCTGTTGTCGCATGAGGTCAAGTATGCGGCTGCACTCCCGCTCATCCAAGGCCAAGGTCTGCATGGTTTCCACGAAACCCGCCAGCACGGTCAGCGGTGTCCGAATCTCATGCGACACATGGGCGACGAAGTCCCTCCGCATGGCCTCCATGCGATCCGCTTCCGTGACATCGTGAGTGAGGACCATCCTTCGACCCGGCGCGTAGCTGCGCACCTGGATCAGCAGCACATGGTCCGCCCTGTGGGTACCGATTCGGAAATCATCGGGCGCCTGATGATCATTCAAGGCGGCCACCAAGGCTGGATCGCGAACCAGATTGGTCAGGGGCTGACCCAGGTCACCCTGAGGCTCCAGAGCCAGATGCACACAGGCTTGTGCATTGAGCCATGCGATGCGTTGCTGCTCATCCAACAGCACGACGCCATTGGGAACAGCCTGGAACGCAGCCTCGAAGGCCGAGCCCAGTACTTCGTGATCGGTCACTTCCAGTAGCGCCTTAAGCCGGCGCTTGGAGGGCCGCGTCGGAACCGCCGGCCCGGGCATTGAACCGGTAGCCTGCGCCACGAACTGTTTCCACAGCGGCGTCGCACTCGACCGCGCGCAAGGCCTCACGCAGGCGCTTGACATGCACGTCCACCGTACGCTCCTCGATAAACACATGATCGCCCCACACCCGGTCTAACACTTGGGTGCGGTTATGCACCCGCTCAGGGTGGGCCATCAAGAAGTGCAGGAGCTTGAATTCGGTCGGGCTGAGTTTCACATCCTGCCCGCGTGCCGTGACGCGCCGGGTGGCAGGGTCCAACAGAATTCCGGCAGATTCGATGGGTTTGTCCAGGGCCTCCGGTGCCCGACGCCGCAACACCGCCCGCACGCGCGCCATCAACTCCTTGGTGGAAAAAGGCTTGCTGAGGTAGTCATCCGCACCCGCGTCCAGGCCCGCCACCCGGTCATCTTCAGCGGCGCGCGCCGTCAACATGATGATGGGAAGGTCACGCGTGCGCTCATCGGCTCGCCACTGCCGTGCCAACTGCACGCCGGACTGTCCAGGCAACATCCAATCCAGTAGCACCAACTTGGGCAATTGCTGGTCGACTTCACGGCGGGCCTCTTCGGCGTCCAAGGCTACGCGCACCGTCATCCCAGCATGGCGGATGTTGATGGCCAAAAGCTCCGCGATAGCGGCTTCGTCTTCGACGATCAGTACATCGGCGCTCATGTTGGTGCTCAGCTATTTGCGCCCACGGAAGCCTCTTCCAGCGATGCCGCGGGGGTGTGTCGGACGTCGATACCGTTTACGACGTAGATGGTAACTTCGGCCAGATTCTTGGCATGGTCACCCACACGCTCAATGGCCTTGGCGACGAACACCAGATCAATGCAACTGGAGATCGTACGCGGGTCTTCCATCATGAAGGTGATGAGTTTGCGCATCAGGCCGTCAAATTCCTGATCAATTTGGTCGTCCTGCTTCAAAACCTCCAATGCACGCGAGACATCCAACCGGGCAAATGCATCGAGCGCCTTGCGCAACTGGGCAATGGCCAGATCGGCCTCATAGGCGAGATCACCAATTGGCAATCGGCTGGAAATACCAGAGTCGATCAATCGCTTGACCGTTCGGGCGATCCGAGCGGCTTCATCACCCACACGCTCGAGGTTGGCGATCATCTTGCTGATGGCCACCAGCAGCCTCAAGTCACGGGCAGTCGGCTGGCGACGTGCGATGATGGCAGACAACTCCGAGTCGATCTCCATCTCCAGCTGATTGACCTTGTTCTCGGTTTCGACCACGCGCTCGGCGGTTTCTGCGCTGAGCTTGGTGAGCGCGTAGATGGCCTGCGCCACTTGGGACTCGGCCATCCCTCCCATGTGCATGACCTGGTTGGAGATGCCGCTGAGCTCGGCGTCGTACTGTGTGGAAAGATGCCTGTCGGTCATGGTGCTTATCCGAATCGTCCGGTGATGTAGTCCTCGGTGTCCTTCTTCTTGGGCTTGGTGAAGACCTCGCGCGTAGGACCGAACTCCACCAAATCACCCAGGTACATG
>RFTU01000113.1 GCA_009923315.1 Betaproteobacteria bacterium | reverse complement strand
CGGCACATGGCTTGTTTGTCAGGGTCTTTGATGAAGCCGCACTGCCCGCTTCCACCCCCGCTGGTCGCCCGGCAGTAGGCCTGCATGTCGGCGTCCTGAATGAAGCCGCACTGCCCCATCCCACCGCCCGATCCGGCACGACATTGGGCTTGCAAGTCGGGGGACTTGATGAAGCCACATTGGCCGCTCTGAGCTGAAGCCGACGGCGCGATCAGCATCAAGAAGAGCGCCGCCACACCGATGAGTCGCAGCCGTTGCATAGGTAAGCTCCTGCCCCGTGAATCACCCCAGATTCAAACCACTCTACCGCCCAACGACATCGCTCTTCTCGACACCCCAGTAAAGCCGCAGAGGATTCATGCGAGTGACCTGCTGCAGATGCCCCTCCGGCAACCACTGTCCCAGGCTGGCGTACAGCATTCGGTAGTCTGCCCAGGTCTCAAAGTTCGTACACGGCCAGTCGCTTCCCCACAGCAGCGCAGAACAACCCAGCTCTTCAAGAAGTGAATGGGCGACCGCTTGAGGATCGGCATCACGCTGACGATAGCCACCGCTGAGTTTTACGCTCACACGCGTCGGTCCCAAGCGACCGAGCAAGCTGATTGTCGGGTCGCTTGGACGAGGCTTGAGTGGCTTGGCCATATGGTCCACCACCACATGGAGGCTCGAAGGCAGGTGGGGGAGCACATCGGGCAAGCGCCCGGGGTCGGTGTGAACCTCGAGGTGCCAGCCCATGGAAAGAAGGCATTCCCAGAACGGATGCTCGCGCGTCCAGTCTGCCAAGTCGTGGCTACGGCCCGAAAGATTCAAGCGCACACCGCGGACACCCAGGGCGTTCATGGCAGCCAGCTCCTGCACGCCGATCAGTCTGTCGGGGTGAGCGGCCAGGGTCGATAGCAGGAGGCGATTGTCCACCCCCAGAAAACTGGGCTGCACCAGTACGCCATGGCTCACTCCCACAGCACGGGCTTGCTCCGACCACTGCTCGAGGGTGGCTGAATAGGCCGGCACATAGCGGGCCTGGGGGACGGCCCGACCGGCCTCAAAGACATGAAAGTGGCAGTCAACTCGGGCGCTTGAGTCCAACAGATCCATGGGTTACATTCTAGTCATCTAGAGGACTAGACACCAACGTGACATCACAAGTCTCCCCTCTCTTGGGTCAAAGCCGCTACGGGACGCTGGCAACAGCCTTGCGTCAGCGCGTTCTCGATGGCGAGTGGAAGCCGGGAGACATGATTCCATCAGAAGCCTCCTTGGCCAGCAGCTATGGCGTTGCATTGGGAACTCTGCGGCAAGCGCTGGCTCTTCTGGTCGAAGACGGCATTGTCAGACGGGAACACGGCAGAGGAACATTCGTCAGCAGGGGTCTCGACAGCGCGTCCATGATGCGGTTTTTTCGATTCCAAGCAGACAGTTCCAACGTCACGGCGCCGCAGTCCCATATTCTCCAGAGGCGTTTTCGCCACCCCTCGCTGGCCGAGGCCAAAGCCTTTGCCTTGGAGGCCTCGGGGCAGGTGATGCAGTTGGAACGCTTGCGCAGCATCGAAGAGCACCCGTGCTTGCTCGAGACCATTGTGCTGCCCCTTCCGATGTTTGGAGCGCTGGCCGACTCGAACACAAGCGACTGGGACGATCTGCTTTACCCGATGTACCAGAGGCGATGTGGGCTGGTGGTCCAGCATGCGCAGGACGAATTGCGTTTCTCGCATCTCAGCGCCAGCCAAGCCAGGCGGCTGCGACTGGAGCCTGGTCACCCATGCGTGTTGGTTGAGCGCCAGGCCTTCGATATCGCGGGTCGCTGCGTCGAGCGGCGGACGACACGCGGTGACGCCTATTCATTTACCTACACAGCACATGTCAAGTAAGGGAGATCTCACATGCGGCATCTCGTGACTCTGATGAAGGTCGGGCATCTGGCTCTTTTCAGCCTAGGCCTATGGCTTAGCCCCTCGACGGCCTTGTCGCAGGTTGACTCGAACTTTCCCAGCAAGCCCATCACGGTGATCGTGACTTACCCGCCGGGCGGCGGCGCTGACGCGATGGCACGACTGATAGCGCCCAAAATGGCGGAGGCGCTGGGTCAATCCGTGATCGTCGAGAACAGGCCCGGCGCAAGTGGCCAGATTGGCGCTGCCTCTGTCGCCAGGGCAGCCGCCGACGGCTACACCTTGATGCTCGACGCCTCCTCTTTCGCGGTCAATCCTGCGCTCTACCCCCGACTGCCTTACGACAGCCTCAAGGCGTTCAAACCGATCGGGGTCGTGGCCCTCTTCCCCAACGTCGTGCTGGTCAACTCCACTTTCGCGCCTCAGAACGTAGCCGATCTGATTGCGATGGCCAAGAAGGGCAAGGATTCCATCGCATATGCCTCCTCAGGCAACGGGTCGGCTCAGCATCTGGCTGGTGCATTGTTCGAGTCTGCCACGGGTGTCGACATGGTTCACGTCCCTTACAAGGGGGGCGGCCCCGCGCTTAACGATGTGATTGGGGGCCAAGTCCCACTCTTCTTTGGAAACCTGGCCTCGACTCTTCAACATGTTCAAAGCGGAAAGCTTCGCGCCCTGGCTGTCACCTCCGACAAGCGCTCTCCTATCCTTCCTGCCGTCCCATCCCTGGCAGAGACCGGCGTGAAGGGGGCCGAGATTTACGAATGGAACGCTGTTTTCGTACCCTCAGCAACCCCGCAGGCCGTTGTCAATCGATTGGCAGCGGCATTTCAGCGGGCCCTGGAGACACCAGAGGTTCGCCAACGCGTGGCCCAACTCGGGGGTGAGATCCAGCGTACGACGCCTGAACAGGCCCAGGCCTTCATCGAACAACAAATCGCGTTGTGGGGACGGGTTGTCAGAGAGCGAAAGATCACCGTCGAATGACGGCGACTCATTGCATACCTGCAGTTCGGCGCCATCGAAGAAAACTCAATCAGATCAATGAGTGGCGATCGGCGGTTTGAACTACTGAAAGATTGAAGGAAGTCGCGTGGCGGGCCAGCAGCCATCACAGCACTAACTTGCTCTGTTTTCAGCCCCCCCTGTTTTGGGTGGGGCCGGGGATTCGAACTGACGGTCAAGAAATCCCCTTTCTTGATGCGCGTAGCGCCACACGCCACAATCGGCGCATGATCTGAAGCTTCAGGCATAAAGGCGTTGAGCGCTTCGTCAAATCCGGCTCACACGCCGGGATACAAGCGTCTCATGCCCCGCGCCGGGCTCGGCAACTGTCTGCGCTAGACGCCGCCACAAGGCCCGAAGACATGAATCGACCCGGCTTGGACTGGCATGCCCTCAAGGGCAACCTCTCCGGCCACTGGTCATTCAGCGTCAACGGCAACTGGCGTCTGACTTTTGCGTTTGAAAACGGCGATGCCATCCTGGTGGACCACCAGGATTACCACTGAGGCAACCATGAGTTCAATGTTCAACCCACCCCACCCTGGGCTCACTTTGACGGACGACGTCCTGCCTGCCTTGAATCTGCAGGTCGGCGAGGCGGCTGCCTACGATCTCTGGCAGGCACGGGTCGCAGCGAAGGCCAGCAAGACCCTTTCGGGCATCAAGGCACTGAGGCTTCAAACGGCATGAAGAGGGAGCAAGACGCCGCGGATGCAGCCGTCGCCCCAGCGCTGCTCTTCTGGTCGCGCCTAATCCAGGCCGCTGCGGCTGTCGTCATCATCCTGAGCTTGACTTTGCTGTTGGCGCCTCGCCTCGGGGAAGCGGTCTTCAACCTGGTGTACTACCAGCAGGTGTCCAGCCCGGTTGAGGTGCCGAACCTGGCCATGGGCTACATCTGGTTTGCCAACGGCATCATCGGCGCCGTGATGGCTGGCTGGATGCTCTGCATCATCCTGTTGGCCAGGGGCCCATTCCTCGAGGGCCGGCGGCACGCCTGGAACACCATCGCCATTCCACTGGCCAGTTGGTTTCTTATCGACACCGCGTTTTCCATCGCCCATGGCGTATGGGGCAATGTGCTGCTCAATACGGCAACGGGGCTGATGTTCGGGATCCCTCTGCTCTTTTCGCGCCGGCACTTCATCCCCAAGCACTAATTTCGGGGTGGGGGTGCGGCAGAACACTTGGACTTGTTGGATGGCGCCACTCAAGAGCACCGACCCACCGATGTATTGACATCTGCTACACACTTGCTTAGGATCCGTATATCTATTGTGTATTCATTTGGAGAGCAACGTGCGTGATGCCGCCATCAACCTACGCGCCCTGCCCCAGCAGCGCGACCTGATCGACCAGGCCGCGCAACTGCTGGGGAAGAATCGGTCTGACTTCATGCTCGAAGCGGCTTGCGACAAGGCCCAGTCGGTGCTCCTCGATCAAGTGCTCTTCAACCTGGATGACGAGAAGTTCCGGCAGTTCACCGCTCTGCTGGACGCTCCCGTGCAACCCAATCCCGGCTTGGAGCGCCTGTTGGCAGTGAAGGCACCGTGGAAATCGGGCGCATGAATTTGCTTGCTCCGCAGCCGCTTTCTGCTGAACACCAGGTCAACTCCTTTTCTTGCGGCGAAGCCGTGCTCGACGAATGGCTCAAGCGCCGCGCGTTGGCCAATCAGACCAGCGGTGCCAGTCGCACGTTCGTCGTCGCGAACCCTGAGTGCGAGGTCGTGGCCTACTACGCTTTGGCGGCCGGAGCCGTTGCGCACCGCGACGCCACCCGCTCGGTTCGCCAGAACATGCCTGACCCGGTTCCTGTAATGGTCCTTGCCCGGTTGGCCGTCGATCTGCGAGCGCAGGGCTTGAAACTGGGCGCCGCGCTGTTGCAGGACGCCCTGCAGCGCTGCGTCGTGGTGTCGCAAAACACGGGTGTACGCGCGATGCTGGTGCACGCCTTGAACGATCGCACTTGCCGGTTCTATGAGCACTACGGCTTCAGGCCCTCTCCTGCGCATCCGATGACGCTGATGCTGCGGCTCAGCCCATCACCCCTCTGACCGTCAACCTGTGATGTCCGGCGAGATCGACGCCTACGTCGACGTGGTGCCCACTGCAATAGCAGCGGTGGATGAGGGGCTGGCGCGTACGCTGGCCGTGTTGGGCCCCCAGCGTTAACTGTTGCATCGGTGTAGTCCGACGCCAAGAGCCAATTCAAGTTAGCTCGCCAATATGCCGAATCGCCAGGTGACACTCGGAATCCGGCGCATGTCTGGGCAAAAAGCACTCGCACAAACCGACAGAGTCAGGCGCAGTCAAACCCAACGGATCTGACTTAAGTCCTTGATTTTGGCGGGGCAGGAATGATGGGGTTGCGAACAGCCTCCGGTCAGGAGGTTTTCCGTTTTGGGGGAGAGACAGGATTCGAACCCGCCAACCGATCTTGCGCTGTTACTGGCTGATCCCCCTCGGCGTGCCCTCGTGGGGCGCGAAGTGCCCGGCAGGATGGTCGGTACGGCCTTGCGCTCACAAGGGGTGGGCA
>RFTU01000112.1 GCA_009923315.1 Betaproteobacteria bacterium | reverse complement strand
GCCCTTTCATCACTGGAACCTGGTAGAGCTTCAACCCGTCGTGAACCATTCAAGCGAAGGCGCCGCATCAAACCCAGACTCGGGCATTATCAGCCACCCCCCTCGCACGCTATTGAGGCTTGCGGGTATTTGTTGTTTATTCGACTCAATGAAAACCCACCCATGGGCGCGGAACAGGTTTCGCGGGGGGTCGCCACAATGCGCGCCATGCGTTCCAGCGACAAGACCTTTGACTATGTGATCGTGGGAGGCGGCACCGCCGGTTGCCTGCTGGCCAACCGCTTGAGCGCCGACCCCCAGGTCCGCGTCCTGCTGCTGGAGGCCGGGCGCAAGGACGACTACCTTTGGGTGCATGTGCCCGTGGGTTATCTGTACTGCATCGGCAACCCTCGCACCGATTGGTTGTACCAAACGGAAGCCGAGCCGGGACTTCATGGCCGCCAACTGCGCTACCCGCGCGGCAAGGTGTTGGGAGGCTGCTCCAGCATCAACGGCATGATCTACATGCGCGGCCAGCGGCGCGACTACGACGGCTGGGCCTCGCTCACCGGCGATCCCTCTTGGGGCTGGGACGAGTGCCTGCCGCACTTCCTGGCCCACGAAGACCATTGGGCCGGGCAGCGCACCGGGCATGCCGCACCCGGTCATGACCCCAGCGGGGCGCGTGCCGGCGGCGAGTGGCGGGTGGAGCGTCAACGCCTGCACTGGCCCGTCCTGGACGCCTTCTCCCGGGCTGCTCAAGAGGCCGGCATCCCGGCCACCGACGACTTCAACCTGGGCAACAACGAGGGCGTGGGGTACTTCGAGGTGAACCAACGTGCGGGGGTGCGGTGGAACACCGCGCGCGGGTTTCTGAAGCCGGCGGCCCATCGGCCCAACCTGGAAATTTGGACGGGGGCTCTGGTGGAGCGGGTGCTGCTGGAACCCCACACGGGCCGCCACGGCGCCGGAGAGCCGCCCCCCCTGCGGGCCACCGGGGTGTTGCTGCGGCCCGAGGGCCGCGGCGAATCGATCGCCGTCACGGCTGCGCGCGAGGTGCTGCTGTGCGCGGGCGCCGTGGCCTCACCCGTGCTGCTGCAGCGCTCAGGCATCGGCCCGGCGGCGTTGCTGCGCCAACACGGGGTGGCGCTGCAGCTGGACGCCCCCGGGGTGGGAGGCAACCTGCAGGACCACCTGCAGATCCGTGCGGTGTTCCGCGTGAACCACACCCGAACCTTGAACACACTGGCCAACAGTCTGTGGGGCAAGGCCCTGATCGGACTGGAATACCTGCTGCGCCGCAGCGGGCCGATGAGCATGGCGCCGTCGCAGCTGGGGGCCTTCACACGGTCCAGCCCGGCGCACGACTGGCCCAATGTGCAGTACCACGTCCAGCCCCTGTCCTTGGATGCCTTCGGCCAGCCTCTGCATGCCTTCGACGCCATCACCGCAAGCGTGTGCAACCTCAACCCCACCAGCCGTGGCCGGGTGGAGCTTCGCTCGGCCGACCCGATGGACGCGCCGCGGATCCAGCCGAACTACCTGGCCACCGACGAGGACCGCAAGGTCGCTGCCGACAGCCTTCGCCTGACCCGACGCATCGCCGCCCAACCGGCCCTGTCCGCCTTCGAGCCTCAGGAAGTCCGGCCCGGCGTTCAGTACCAGAGCGATGAGGACCTGGCGCGGCTGGCCGGCGACATCGGCACCACCATCTTTCACCCGGTGGGCACGTGCCGCATGGGGCGAGCCGACGACCCCTTGGCGGTGGTGGACCCACGGCTGCGCGTCAAGGGCGTGGCGGGCCTGCGGGTGGTGGATGCCAGCGTGATGCCCACCATCACCAGCGGCAACACCAACAGCCCCACCCTGATGATCGCCGAGCGGGCCGCGGCCTGGATCCGGGAGGCCCGCCGGGCCGCGGGGTAGACAGCAGGGTTAGCACGGTATCGCCGCGCCAGCACGATTGTTTACATTCACCCCGACTCGCCCTGGGGCCACTGAGCCAGTGTCCCGAGGCCGGAGGTACGAGGAGACACACAATAGGGTTGTCGCTTTCCCACCCGGTGGCGGCACCGGCGGCCCGATCCGGGCTGCAAACCTGCAAGAGGCGTCGGCACACCCGGCGCCTTTTGTTTTTCCCGGCTGACCTGTCTCAACTGCACACGCCCGATGCCTGACCTGCTGCTGGTGGCCGCGGCCTCACTCCTGGCCGGCTTCGTCGACGCCATCATTGGCGGAGGGGGGCTGATCCTGCTGCCGGCGCTGTTCGGCGTGTTCCCGCACCTGAGCCCGGCGACGCTGTTCGGCACCAACAAGGGCACCGCCGTCTGGGGTACCGCCTTGGCCACCCTGCAGTACGCCAAACGGGTGCAAATGCCCTGGGGCGCGGTGCTGCCGGCGCTGCCGGCGGCGCTGGCCGGCAGCGCCGGGGGGGCATGGGTGGTCACGCAGATCGACCCCAGCGGTTTGAAGAAGGCCCTGCCCCTGATGCTGGCCTTGGTGCTCGGCTATACCCTGATGCGCAAGGACCTGGGCCAGCACCACGCGCCGCGCTGGGCCGGGCGCGCACAAGCACTGGCGGCTGCCGGCATCGGCTTGGTGGTGGGTTTCTACGACGGGGTCTTCGGCCCAGGCACGGGCAGCTTCTTCGTGTTTGCCATGGTGCGGCTGCTGGGCTGGGACTTCCTGCACGCCTCGGCCGGTGCCAAGCTGCTGAACACGGCCACCAACGGATCGGCGCTGATGCTGTTCGCCTTCAGCGGCCATGTGTGGTGGCAACTGGCCGCCGTGCTGGCCGTGGCCAACATGGCCGGCAGCCTCTTGGGCACCCGCTTGGCGTTGCGGCACGGTTCAGGCCTGATCCGGCACTTCTTCATCGCGGTCGTGACGCTGCTGATTCTCAAGACCGGCTACGATGCCTGGCTGAGTTGAAGGACCCCAGGATGAATGCACCCGAACGCCTGACCCTGCTCGAACCTGCCGCGCTGCAGGACTTTGCCGATGAGCGCTGGGACCGGTCCATCGTACCGGCGCTGCAAGACTACATCGCCATACCTGCCAAGAGCCCGATGTTCGATGCGCAGTGGGCGCAACAGGGCTTGTTGGACAAGGTGGCGCGCGATGCGGCGGCCTGGATCGAATCCCGCAAGGTGGACGGGCTCAAGCTGGACCTCATCCGCCTCGAAGGCCGCACGCCGGTGATCTTCTTTGAGATCCCTGCACGGGGTGGGAACACCAGCGGACAGACGGTGCTGTTGTACGGCCACCTGGACAAGCAACCCGAGTTCAACGGTTGGCGCAGCGACCTGGGGCCGTGGACGCCCAAGCTCGAAGACGGCAGGCTGTACGGCCGCGGCGGCGCCGATGATGGCTATGCCGCCTATGCGGCGATCACGGCGCTGGAAGCACTGGACCGGCAGGGTGCCGCGCGCCCACGCGTGGTGGGCCTGATCGAAACCTGCGAGGAAAGCGGTTCGTACGATCTGCCGGCCTACATCGAAGCGCTCAAGCCCCGCCTGGGCCAGGTGAGCCTGGTGGTGTGCCTGGACTCGGGTGCGGGCAACTATGAACAGCTGTGGCTGACCACCAGCCTGCGCGGCATGGTCTCGGGTGTGCTCAAGGTGGAGATCCTCACCGAGGGCATCCACTCGGGGGACGCCAGCGGCCTGGTGCCCTCGTCGTTTCGCATCCTGCGCCAGGTGCTGGACCGCCTGGAGGACGCGCGCACTGGCCACCTGCTGCCCGAAGGCTTTCACTGCAACATCCCGGCCGAGCGCGTGGCGCAGGCGCAGACCACCGCCGGCATCCTGGGTGACGAGGTGTGGAAGCGCTTCCCATGGGCCTGCGGAGCCGACGGCACAGCCGCCCTGCCCACGACCACCGACCCGGTGCAGGCCCTGCTCAACCGCACCTGGCGGCCGACGCTGTCGGTGGTGGGCGCCGACGGCTTTCCCGAACTGAAGAACGCCGGCAATGTGCTGCGGCCCCACACCGCTTTCAAGCTGAGCCTGCGCCTGCCTCCGTTGGTGGACGGACACGAGGCCGCGCTGCGCCTGAAGGCTCTGCTGGAAGACAACGCCCCCTACAACGCCAAGGTCACCTTCACACCCGATGGCCGCGCCGGCGCCTTCGGTGCCACGGGTTGGAATGCGCCGGAGATCGCTCCTTGGCTCATGAAGGCGCTGGATGGCGCCTCACGCGCGCACTACGGCGCGCCGGTGGGCTTCATCGGACAGGGCGGCACGATTCCGCTGATGAGCATGCTGCAAAAGGGCTTCCCACAGGCGCAGATGATGGTGTGCGGCGTACTGGGGCCCAAATCCAATGCCCACGGCCCCAATGAGTTCCTGCATGTGCCCTACGCCAAGCGGCTGACCGCTGCGGTGGCGCAGGTGATCGCATCGCACCCCTGACTCAGCGCAGGGTGTAGCCCTGCTCGAGTGCAAAGCCCGACAGCGGCTCGATCAGGGGCAGCAATGGCGCGAGCTCCCGGTAGCGCAAGGCCACCTTGGTGGCATAGGCGAAGAAGCGGGGCAGGTCTTGCGCGTACTGGGCCTTGCCGTCACGGTGCTTGAGGCGGCAGAAGATGCCCAACACCTTGAGGTGGCGCTGCAGGCCCATCCATTCGAGGGCCCGCCAGAACTCACCGAAGTCCTCCTGCACCGGCAGGCCGGCCGCACGGGCCTGCTGCCAGTAGCGCACGGCCCAATCGATCTCGCGCTCTTCGTCCCAGCTGATGAAGGCATCGCGCAGCATGGAGGCTGCGTCGTAGGTGACGGGGCCACGCACGGCATCCTGAAAATCCAGGATGCCCAGACGCGGCCCGCAGACCATCAGGTTGCGCGGCATCCAGTCCCGGTGCACCGCCACGGTGGGCTGGGCCAGGGCGCTGTCGACCAGGCGCTGGGTCACGCGATCCCAGGCCTGGCGCTCAGCGGCGTTCCAATCCTGGCCGAACTCGCGGCCCGCGCACCACTGCGGAAAGAGTGCCATCTCACGGCGCAGCAGGGCTTCATCGAAGGCGGGCCAGCCCGAGGGGTCCATGGCGGTTTGCCACTGCACCAGAGACTGACCCACGCTGCGCATCAGGGCATCGGCCCGTGCAGAGCTTGGGCCCTCCTCCGCCTGCGCTTGCTGCAAGACCGGCAGCAACAGTTCCTGGCCCAGATCGGACAACAGGACAAAGCCTTGTTCCTCATCGGCCGCCAGCACCTGCGGCGCGTGCAGCCCAGCGGCGTGCATCTGCCGAGCCAGGCGCACAAAGGGTCGCACATCTTCCAGAGGCGGTGGTGCGTCCATCACGATCACACTGCCCGCGGGGCCCTGATGCAGCCGCAGGTAGCGGCGGAAGCTGGCATCCGCTGAGGCGCTGCACAGCGTCGCCGGTCGCAGGTCAAAGGCGGCGACCAGCGAGCCCAGCCAGCGGTCGAATGCCGCACGGCGCTCAGGGTCAGGCCAGTGGACGGCAGGTGCGTAAGACGGCGGTGCGCTCATGTCGAGGTGGCTAAACTC
>RFTU01000111.1 GCA_009923315.1 Betaproteobacteria bacterium | reverse complement strand
ATGTACGGTTCCATGGTGTTGCGCCTCAGAAAGGCTTGACTGCACCGAGGTACGCCACGGTGGCAATCAATACCCAGTAGACATAGGCGATGCTGCGCCCGAAACGAATGCTCTTGTCCAGCCGCAATTCCACATCGGGGTTCGGGCCCTGCGCCAGAAGCCGGAACATCGCCGTCCACTCGCGCATGATGAACCGCAGCTTCAAGCCAATCACCAGCGTTCCAGCGTACACCAGCAACTTCGCGCAATACCAGCGCATCCCCGGGTCTGCCACAAAGGGCCCATAACCCAGCAAGGACAGGAGCGCCACCAGCGCAAGAACGGGAATCAGCACGAAGCGCACAGCCTCATCGATTCGCGTCAACCGAACCCCACGGTCGGTTTCCCGGAAAACGAATGCAGACCAGCATAGGCCCAACCAGGCCGCGGTCAGTAACCACATGCCCACCAGCCAGGGGCCACCCAACGGTTGAAGGTTCCACAAGTGCCCCATGTGCAGACCCAAGGGCAGCAACAAGATGATGCCGGTGCGCGCCAGGATGTCGATGCGGTAGGCCGTCTCCATGTGACGGCGGCGCTCGTCCAGCGGCAGGTTGCGGTTGATCACGTTGTAGGAAGTCTGGAAGACCCCCCACTCGCCACCCAGCCAGTACACCATGCAGATGATGTGCATCCACCGCAGCACGGCCAGTTCATTGAATTCCATGCGAGATTCCCAGTGTCGTCCCTTGGGTTTGAGCAAGACCCGTGCCCAGACAAGTTACGCGTGGGTCGTTGCACGGTGGAACATTCGACGCCTTGGAATGAAACAATGCTGGAACGTGGCACACCGTGATGAAGCGTGGCACGGCGATTGCTAAATCCAGATGAACTTCCGGAGACCACATGCGCCCTCACGTTGAGCTCGTCGACGAAAAGGACTTGATTTGGCATGTCGCAGAGCTGCCGCATGGCGTGGGTTCGGCGCGCCAGCGCAACCTGAACTATTGCGAGGAGAAAGGTGAGGCCTCGCTGTCGGTGGAATTCACGACCGACTGGACCAGACCCGCCGGCTGTCACCAAGCCCAGACCGAATGGTTCCTGCTGGATGGCGGAGTGCAACTGGGCGACCAGAGACTGGCCAAGGACGATTACTTCATGGCCCCACCTGGCATCTGGACTCCAGCACTCGAAGTCAAGGCTGGCACTCGGGTGCTGCTGTGGCGTGAATTCGGCGACTGGGGGTTTGAGCCCTCAGACCGGTCGCTGCCAGGTGCGAAGGGGGAACTCGTGATCAACCGGGCCAGCCAGATGGCGTGGGTCGACATCACCAACCCCAACGGCGGCAGCCCCATGGACTTCAGCCGAGGCGGCACGCCGGTCCCAGGCCTGTTCATCAAACTCCTGTATCACAACAAGGAAACGGGGTTCTATACCCGCCTGATCCGAGCGAAGCCCAACTGGGTGGAACACCCCTTGGCGCACCACCCGTGCTACGAGGAGGCCTACTGCCTGCAAGGGAGCTTTGACTACAACTTCGGAAAGATGTGGCCGGGGACTTACTTCTTTCGTCCCGCAGGGGTAAGACATGGTGATTTCATCAGTGGCCCAGAGGGCACGACGTGGATCCTGCGCTGCGATGGTCGATTGGTGGACTGGTACACGGAGGGTGCGCGTGTGGAGATGAAGGGCACGCCCTTGAACTGGGGGGAAGGCTTCCCCAACACCGAAGCCCCCGCTTTGCTGCAACCCACACGAAGCCGCTCGATCGGGCCTATGAAGGATCCGGCCTACCAATGAGTACCAACCGTCCCGCGAGCCCACGGGATAGTCTGGGCTGGCGCCGGGTCTTCGCCGTCTTCGGCCCGAGCACCAACACCATCGTCGAGCCGGAATTTGCAGCCATGCGGCCTGCCGGCGTCACCAACCAATACCGCGACCTCTACATCGAGAACGCCAAGGCGCTATCCGATGAGGCCTTCATGGCTGGCGCCGAGATCATCCATGCCGCCGTAGACGCCGCACTCCGCACGGCCATGACCTGCGAGCCCGACTACTACGTCATGGGGGTCTCAGCGATCAGCTTCATCGGAGGTGCACCCGCCTGTGAGGATCTCCTGCGCCACATCCGGGATCTGACTGGCAAGGAGGTCAGCGTCGGCTCCGTCAGTTGTGTTGAAGCCATGAAAGCCTATGGCGGCATTCGGCGCATCGCCGTGCTGTCCCCCTACTACCCCGCTGCCAATGCCCATGTCGCCCGTTTCTTCAGTGACTATGGTCTCGTCACCGTGCGCGACAAGCCCTTGCGCTGCAAGAGTTGGACAGACATCTCCCGCGTGGGTGAACGGCAGATCGCCCAGGCGCTCATGGAACTGAACGGCGACGACATCGACGCCATCATCCAGGTGGGAACCAACCTACAGATGGCCCGCATGGCCCCCTATGCCGAGGCCTTCCTGGGCAAGCCCGTGATCGCCATCAACACCGCCACCTATTGGCACGCACTGCGCAGCAACGACATCAAGGATGCCGTCGACGGCTTTGGGCCCCTTCTGCAGCACATGAACCTCGCGAGGACATGATGGAACTCAGCGACAAGACCGCCCGCCAGATATGGGCCGATGTCAAGGCCAACCCCTCGCGCGCACGGTTCGGGTACGGGAACAAGGCGGTGCTGGTCAACATCGACTTTCAGTGCGCCTACACGAAAGTGGATGAATTCAAGACCGCCTACGAGACCGATCCGCGCCAGATTGAGCATGTCAACGCCTTGGCTGGGGCCTTTCGTGCGCGGGGATGGCCCGTGGTGTGGACCCACGTGGCCTATGCCGACTCAGCCGAGGATGCCGGCGTCTGGGGCACGCGCACCAATACGCCCGACTCGCTTCAGAACATCAAGCATGGCTCCCGCCGGGCCCAATTCGATGAGCGCTGCGACATCAAGCACGGCCATGACCTCATCTATTGCAAACGCATGGCGTCGGCATTCTTCGAAACGCCGCTGCAGTCCCTGTTGGTTTGGCACAAGGTTGACACGGTGGTGATCACCGGCGGGTCGACCAGCGGCTGCGTGCGCGCCACGGCAGTGGAGTCCTTGTCTCGCGGCTACCGGACCATCGTCCCAGAGCAATGCGTGGCGGACAAGCATGAGAGCTATCACTTCGCCAATCTCACCGATCTGATGCTCAAGTACGCCGATGTCGTGGACGTTCACGAGACACTGGCCTGGCTGCGGAATCCGAGCTGAGGAGTTCCCCGCCCATGAAAGCCGATCCTGGAGCCTATGCACACTGGCCCTACCGCCACCGCCCGAGGATCGAATGGCCCGGTGGCGCCCGGGTGGCATTCTGGGTGGCACCGAACATCGAGTTCTACGAGTTGGCTCCGCCGCCCAATCCGCATCGCTCAGCCTGGCCACATCCTTATCCAGCGGTGCCGGGCTACAGCATCCGAGACTGGGGCAACCGTGTCGGGCATCAACGGCAGATGGCGCTATTGGACAAGTACGGCATCCGTGGCTCCGTGTCGCTGAGTGCGGCGCTGTGTGAGCACCACCCGGAAATCATCGCCATGTGCCGTGAGCGGCGTTGGGAGTTCTTCAGCCACGGCATCTACAACACTCGCTATACCTACGGGCTGACAGAGGCGCAGGAGCGATCCATGATGCTTGACGCCATGGACACCATCGAGCGCCATACGGGACAACGCCCGGTCGGCTACCTCGCGCCGGCCCTGTCGCACAGCGAACACACTCTGGATCTGTTCGCCGAACTCGGCGGCCTGTACACCTGCGACCTGTTCCACGATGACCAACCCACCCCGGTGACGGTGCGCGGTGGACAGCGATTCGTGTCCGTGCCCTATTCCCTGGAACTGAACGACACCATCGCCTACGTGGTCAACAAGGTCGAGCCCCAACGCTACGGGCAAATGATCTGCGACGCGTTCGATCAACTGTACGCCGAGGGACAAACGGTGATGTGCATCCCCACGCACAACTATCAGGTCGCTAACCCACATCGGCTGAAGGCTTTCGAAGCGGCATTGGACTACATCACTTCACATGCGGATGTGTGGGTGACCACTGGGCGCGAGATCGCCGAGCACTATCTGGCGTATGGCTACGAGGCGGCGGTTCATGACATCGCCAATCGATAGGCAGAGCATGAGCGCAGGCGACTCCACCACCATGGACCCGCTGCGCTACCCCGAGCGTCATTACGGGATGGACCACCATCGCTATGAGTGGTCCATGCTTCAGGATCGCCAGCCGATCAAGTGGCCAGGCGGCAAACCCCTTGCCGTCTGGATCAACATCTCACTGCAGCACTTCCCCCTCAACCCTCGGGCCAAGGTGAAGCTTCCTGGAAGCATGACCATGCCGTATCCCGATCTTCGGCACTTCACGCTGCGAGACCATGGAAACCGCGTGGGCATCTGGCGCCTGCTGGCAGAGTTGGATTCAGCCGGACTGCCTGCCAGCTTTGCAATCAACGCCGCCCTCGTTTCGCAGGCGCGTGAGTTGATGACCGAGTTGCGCCGCCGTGGCGGTGATGTCCTGGGCCACTCCTGGAGCATGGACACACCGCATGTGGGTGATGTTGAGAACGAGGCTGAGCTGATTGATCGATCTCTCGCCGAGCTTGGCCAGGCTTTCGGGAAGTCCATCGTGACGTGGCTGAGCCCGGGTCGCCTGCAAACCGCGCAAACGCCGGAACTTCTTCGCGCTGCTGGCATTCGTGCGTTTGCCGATTGGGTCAACGATGAGCTGCCATACCGTTTCCACACCGCGCACGGCGAACTCTGGAGCCTGCCGCTTCCCACCGAAACAGAGGACCGCTTCGTGGTGCTGGACAACCTGCACAGCGAGGCCAGCTGGGCCGACCAGGTCATCGACGCCTTTGAGTTTCAGCGAGCGGAAGCCCAAAGCCATGATGCGGGACGCCTGTTCAGTCTGTCTTTGCATCCCTGGGTGATGGGGCAGGCACATCGCGTCAAGCACTTGCGGCGCGTCCTGGGGCATATACAAGCCGCCTCAGGCCATTGCTGGTTGGCACAGCCAAGCGACCTGGTGTCTTTCATGGAGTCCAACGCGACGCCACGGCGCTGAATGCCGTGCGGCCTTAACGTCTGCTCAGGTCAGTCAAGCCTGAAGACGACTGCTGGGGCGCCCTCACCGGCTTGCTGGTGTCGTAAGCCATGGCCTTGGCCTGCGCGGCGAGCGCGGCATCGCGCGACTCATCGACGGCCGGCGTGCAGGCCTTGATCCCAAACGCCGTCACGGGCGCTGCGCTGCGGGGCTATTCGATGAAGCAGCCGAGCCCTTATTCCGGCAGTGGACGACACGCGGATCACCGCCTCGCATCGCCGAGTCCACAACATGGTCGTTAGCCGAAAAGATGTTGTCCAGGGCGTACACGGTCAACCGGCCAGTTTTCATGGGCAAATTGCATAGTATTATTTCGTAGTTCTAGTACGAAAAGCGATAAAAACGATCGATGGTCTCAGCACCCAGCTCCCCCAACACCCTACCGCCAGTTCCGAGCGATGTCGCGCTGCAGTTGATCGCGCAGGGCTTCTACGAAGCCATCGATCTCCGGT
>RFTU01000012.1 GCA_009923315.1 Betaproteobacteria bacterium | reverse complement strand
CAATAGCAGCAGGAAATTTGGAACGGAAGGGTTAGTTTTAGTTACAGTGGATAGCCCAGCCTTTATACAAGGGGAGTTTTATTTTGTTTCCGACACCTTTCATATCACCAATGGTACTTTTAGGGTAGGAAAGCCTTAATTATAGAACCACGCATAAGCTTTTGATACTGGCTCCTATGCGAATAGCATCATAGATTTTGGCTTCATCGGCACCTTGACCTTTTACCGAAGCCTCGTGAGAGGTAACGCATTGTTCGCAGCCATTGAGGGCAGATACCACCAAAGCACTCGCAAAACGCAGTGCGAGGCGGAGGGCTCGCATGGATGGATCCTTTCCGGAAAGGCCACCGGATGCGTGGATCCAGTGGGCCGTGTGTCGACCTTGGAGATCCTCGGTTCAGACTGTTGCTGCTTTGTTGCCCGGACGCAAACGCTTCCTTGGCCCAGACGGGGTGCATACCCGTCCCGCCCCCATGCCTCATCGGGTGGCTGCGCAAAGGCTTGCGTGCACGGAAAAGGCCCGGTGGCGGCAAAATCCCGGCTTGAACTCCTGGGTGTACAACCCGATCTGATGGGCCATGAGCGACGATCTTCGACTGATTCGATCGTCCGTCGATGAGGCCGTGGCCGCCAATGCGGCAGCCGGCTTCAGAACCGACGGCGACGTCCCGCTGCCGCCGCTGGTGGCCGCGCGCCGCTGTGGCTGCCGTGCACCGGCGGCGCGTCTGGGCTGTGGCTTGCACGGCCGGCGCCTGTTCACCGGCCTGATGGCGGCTTCGGCCGTGAACCTGCTGCCCGGTGTGGCCTGGGCGCAGGCGCCCACCCCGCCCGCACCACCCGTCGATGAAGGCTTGCGCAAAGAAGTCGGCAAGACCTCGGTGTTCGTCAACGCCGTGCCGCCCGAGCAGGTGGAGCAGGCGGCGGCCCAACAGTTTCGCCAAATGGCGCGCGAGGCACAGCAGAAAAACCAGTTGGCGCCGCCCGACCACCCTCAGGTGGTCCGGCTGCGTGCGATTGCGCAGCGCATCATTCCCTTTGCGCCGAGCTGGAACCCGCGTGCGCGGGACTGGAAATGGGATGTGCAGTTGTTCGGCAGTGCGCAGGTGAACGCGTTTTGCATGCCGGGCGGCAAGATCGCCTTCTATTGGGGCATCCTGTCCAAGCTGCAACTCAGCGACGATGAAGTGGCCATGATCATGGGTCATGAGGTGGCGCATGCGCTGCGCGAACACGCGCGCGAGCGGATGGGCAAGCAGGCCGCCACTCGCCTGGGCGCCAACTTGGTGTCGTCGCTGTTCGGTTTGGGGCAGTTGGGCGACTTGGCGGTGGGCATGGGCGCGCAGTTGCTCACGCTCAAGTTCAGTCGAGATGACGAAACCGAAGCCGATCTCGTGGGCCTGGAGTTGGCCGCGCGCGCGGGCTACAACCCCGAGGCCGGGGTCACGCTGTGGCAGAAGATGCTGCAGGCCAACAAGGGCGCGCCGCCTGAATTCATGAGCACGCACCCGGCCGGTGACTCACGCATCCAGGACATCCAGAAGGTGCTGCCCAAGGTGCAGCCGCTGTATGCGCGGGCGCCCAAGCCCGAGCAGGTCTTCGGACCGCCGTCCACGAGCAAGTCCTGATCAGGTCCCGCCCACGTAAGGGTTGCAGCGCCGCTCGCGCCCGAAGCTGCTCTCGGGGCCGTGACCTGGGATGAACACCGTGTCGTCCCCCATGGGCCACAGCCGCTGCGTGATGCTGTTGATCAGCGTGTCGTGGTCGCCGCCGGGAAAGTCGGTGCGCCCAATGCTGCCGGCAAACAGCACATCACCCACGAAGCAGCGCTGACCTTCCCTCGAGTGGAACACCACATGGCCGGGCGTGTGGCCGGGACAGTGGCGAACACTCAGGGTGCAGTGGCCGATGGTGACGGTGTCACCGTCGGACAGCCACCGATCGGGCTTGAACATCTCGGCCTTGGGAAAGCCGAAGTGCAGGCTCTGCTGGGGCAGCCCATCGATCCAGAATTGGTCGTCCGGATGCGGACCGATGATGGGCAGACCATCTTCGCGTGCCAGTTGTCCGGTGCCGCCGGCGTGGTCGATGTGGGCGTGGGTAAGCCAGATGGCCTTGAGGGTCAGGCCGCGCCTGTTCGCCTCATCGCGGATGCGCTGGAGTTCGCCGCCCGGGTCGATGACCGCGGCGTGCTGAGTTTCGTCGCACCACACGAGTGAGCAGTTCTGCTGAAAGGGCGTGACCGGGATGGTGTGGTACTGGAACATGATCAGCGGGGATGGTAGCTTGTGTCACTCCCCGTGACCAAGTGCTCGCACCTATCGCTCAAGCGGTTCCAGCGCGGGCTGGCCGCCGGCTATTGGGCACCCCGCACGCCCAGAGATGGACCGACCGGGTCGTGGCGGCCTTGCCTCGTGGCGGGGCGCCTGCGGCCGGTCACTGAATGGACAAGCGCTTGGTGCTGCCGGCGGCCTTCTTGGGCAGTTTGAGCGTCAGGATGCCATTCTCATACCGAGCGTCGGCGCGCGACTCGTCCACGGGGCAGTCCAGACTGAAGGAGCGGCTGGAGTAGCCTTCCTGCCGCTCCTTGAACAGTACGCGACCGTCGTCGCGCTCCTCCTTTTCGGACTTGCTCTGCGCGCTGAGCGTGACCAAGCTGCCATCGATGCGCACGTCAATGTCTTCCTTGCGCACCCCGGGGATGTCGGCTTTGACGAGGTAGTTGTTGTCCTGCTCGGACACGTCCACGCGCATGCGCGTTGCGCCGTCAAGGGCGCTCATGCGCCACGGACGTATGAAGCTTCGCAGGGTGTCGTCGAATGGGTCGCGCAGGAAGGGGTCAAGCAGGCGTAGTTCGTTCATGTGAGGGCTCCATTGGATTGAGACGGGATGAAGGGGATACGGGCGTGCCATGGCGGCCACCGCATGCTGATCTTGCAGCCAGACCCTCGCGGGTCGCTTGAGCGCGCGCACGGGTGCTGCGTGGCTACACTGGCCGCGATGGAAGCGTTTCTGATCTGTGCCGGTGTGGTCGCCTTGGGCGAGATGGGCGACAAGACTCAACTGCTGGCGATCGTGTTGGCCGCGGCCTTTCGCAGGCCCCTGCCCATCATCGCGGGCATCTTCGTGGCCACCGTGCTCAATCATGCGGTGGCCGGTGCCGTGGGCGGGTGGGTGGCCCAAGCCCTGGGCCCCGACGTGCTGCGCTGGGTGATCGGCCTGTCCTTCCTGGCCATGGCCGGTTGGGTCCTGGTGCCCGACCAGATCAACGAGGAAACAGCCGCTGGAGGCCAGCGCTATGGCGTATTCGGTACCACGGTGATCGCGTTCTTTCTGGCTGAGATGGGCGACAAGACCCAGATCGCCACCGTGGCCTTGGCCGCGCGCTACACCGATGTGGTGGCGGTGGTGCTGGGCACCACGGTGGGCATGATGCTGGCCAATGTGCCGGCTGTTTTCTTGGGGGACCGCATCGCCAAGAAGGTGTCGATGAAGCTGGTGCACGGCGTGGCGGCGTTGATCTTCGCGGTGCTGGGCGTGATGACGCTGTTCAATGTGGGCAGCCTGCTCTAGGCGGATGGAGGGCGATCGTATGGACACCGGTATGCGGTGCAGAGGGCTCATGGCAAAAGCGCTCAGGACAGCTTGGGCACCGGGCTTTCTGGCGGCCGTCTTGTTGGGAGCCGCGCTGAACCTGCACGCGCAGACCCAGCGCGTGATGGTGCCCAGCCTGGACCGCGATGCCTCCGGAAATCCGGTGATGCTGATCGGGCACTGGAGCCCGGCCCCAACGGCCAACGGCGAATCGGCCTATCCGGCTCAGGGGCGTGGGGCGATGCTGCTCCTGCACGGCTGCAGTGGACCCTATGACGCCTCGGGACGTCTGGGGTCTCGGATGGTGGGCTACACCGAGGAACTGCACCGTCGCGGCTGGTCAGTGCTCGTGCTGGATTCTTTGACCACACGGGGCGAGCGAGAGCTCTGTACCCAGCGATTGGGTACGCGCAAGGTGACCCAGGTGCATCGGCGCCTGGACGCCTGGGGCGGCCTGAGCTGGTTGGCACGGCAACCGGGCGTGGACGCCAAGCGGCTGGGTCTTCTGGGTTGGAGCAATGGAGGCTCCACCGTCCTGGCAACCATTGAGGCCGAGGGCCTGTCACGTCGCCCGTCTGACGTGCCCCTTCCTGCGTTCGCGGTGGCCTACTACCCGGGATGCGCAGAGGCGCTGCAGGGCGGAGGGGTTGCCGGTGTGCCGGTGCTGCTTCAGCTGGGCCAGGCCGATGACTGGACGCCTGCCCAGACCTGCGTGAACTGGGCCCAGCGCGGCAACGCCGGCCGCAGCGAGCTGGCCACAAGCGGCGGCACCCCGGTGCCCGCGCACGGCATCGAAGTCGTGGTCTACCCGGGCGCGCACCACGGCTTCGATGGTGAAGGCCCGGTGCGGCTGCGCCGCGATGTGCCCAATGGCGTGAACCGTGGACAAGGCGTTCACGTGGGCGGGGATCCTCAGGCCCGACAAGAATCTCTGAACCGATTGACGCAGTGGTTGGCACGATACGAGTGATCGGCCGTGAACCCTTTTCCGGCCAGGCGATCGGCTGACCCTCAGCCCAGCCGATCAATCCGCCGCGCCAAGACCACCGAGGTCTGGGTGCGGATGACGCCGTCCAAGCGGCCGATGTCATCCAGCAGGCCATCGAGCGTCAAGGCCGAAGGCGCATGCAATTGCGCCACATAGTCGAACTCGCCGCTCACGGTGCACAGCTGTCGCACCTCTGGCATGCGCTGCAGGCGTGACTCGATGCCGCGGCCGCTGCGCGCTTGCACGGCGATGTGCACAAAGGCGTGCAGACCCGCATCCTGTTCGTCCTGACCCAACCGAACCGTGTAGCCCAGGATCACGCGGTCGCGTTCCAGTCGGTGCAGCCGGGCCAGCACCGTGGTGCGCGCCACGCCCAGTTGCCTGGCCAGGTCGGCCGTGCTTTGGCGGGCGTTGGTTTGCAGCAGCCCCAACAGGGCGCGGTCGATCTCGTCGCGCGGGCCATGCAAGGCCACGGGCGCCAAGGGGCGGGTTCTGCGTTTGGGGGGAGCCATGGTGCTGGGCGGATTTGCTGGACGGATGGATTGCAAACGAAATGTCACTTGTATGTGACGAAACGTCAATAAAAAGAGTTTAAACGACGAAACAACGCTATCTTGTGACAGCCATCGCCCCTAAAGTGCCTTCCTCACACCCCTTGGGAGCTCGACATGAAGATCACCCTCCTGGGCGCAGGCCACATTGGACAAACCATCGCCCGGCAACTCTCGACCACCGGCGACTACGCCGTGACGGTGGCTGATCGCAGCGCCACCGCGCTGCGGCCTCTGGCAGCGCTGGGGCTCGAGACCGCGCTGATGCCCGACGATGCGCCACCCACGCTGAAGGACTTGCTGTCGGACTGCGACACGGTGGTCAATGCGCTGCCCTATGACCGGGCCACCGCGGTGGCCGAAGCTGCCCGGTCCGTGGGCTGCCACTACTTCGACTTGACCGAAGACGTGGCCGCCACGCGCCGTATCCGACAGCTGGCCGAGGGTGCGGACACGGCCTTCATGCCCCAGTGCGGTTTGGCCCCGGGCTTCGTGGGCATCGTCGCCCACGACCTGGCGCGTGGCTTCGAGGAGATCTTTGACCTGAAGATGCGTGTGGGCGCGCTACCGGCTTTCCCCACCAATGCGCTGAAGTACAACCTGACCTGGAGCGTGGAGGGGCTGATCAACGAGTACTGCCACCCCTGCGAGGCCATTCGTGATGGACACCGCCTGGAGGTGTTGCCGCTGGAAGGGCTCGAGCACTTCAGCCTGGACGGCACCGAGTACGAGGCCTTCAACACCAGCGGCGGCTTGGGCACCCTGTGCGAAACCCTGGCCGGCCGCGCGCGCAACCTGGACTACAAGTCGGTGCGCTACCCTGGCCACCGCGCCCTGATCAAGGTGCTGCTGGACGACCTGTGCCTCAAGCACGATGCACCGACGCTCCAGAACATCCTCAAGCGCGCACTGCCCACCACGATGCAGGACGTGGTGGTGGTGTTCGTCACGGTCAGCGGTTTGAGCGGCGGACGGTTCGTGGAGAAGGTGTTCGCACGCAAGATCTTCGCCGACCGTGACGCGCCCACGCCGCTGTCGGCCATCCAGATCACCACGGCCGCAGGTCTGTGTGCGGTGCTGGACCTGTTCCGTGAAGGCCGGCTTCCGGATCGGGGGTTCATCCGCCAGGAGCAGGTGGGCCTGGGCGAGTTCCTCGCCAACCGCTTCGGGCATGCCTATGAGGAACTGAGGCCTGTATCCTCGATCAGTTGAAGATGGGCCTGTCTTGAAAGAGTCAACGAGCGATGAACACCAGCGAAGCACTGCGCCACTTCTGGCCCCAGTTGGGCCTTTGCCCTGCGCAACTGGAAGGGGGCCTGCTCATCAGCCGCAGCCCGATCGATGGGTGCACCATGGCCCGGGTGGCCACCACGCCCCTTGCGCAGCTGGATGAGAAGCTGTCGCGCAGCAGCGCCGCCTTCCGCCGCTGGCGCCAGGTACCCGCTCCACAGCGTGGTGAACTGGTGCGGCGTTTTGGCCAACTGCTGCGCCGACACAAGGCTGAGCTCGGCCACATCGTGAGCCTGGAAGTCGGCAAGATCACCAGCGAAGGCTTGGGCGAGGTGCAGGAGATGATCGACATCGCCGACTTTGCGGTGGGCCTGTCGCGTCAGCTGCACGGCCTGACCATCGCCTCTGAGCGTGCGGACCACCGCATGATGGAGCAGTGGCATCCGTTGGGGCCGGTGGGCGTGATCACGGCCTTCAACTTTCCCGTGGCGGTGTGGGCCTGGAATGCCGCCTTGGCACTCGTGTGCGGAAACCCGGTGTTGTGGAAGCCCTCGGAGAAGGCGCCCTTGTGCGCCTTGGCGGTGCAGGGCCTTTGGGAGCGTTGCTGCGCCGAGTTTGATGCCGACCACCCTGCGGGCAGGGGCGAGCCGCCCATGACCCAGGACCTGTGCCAACTCTTGCTGGGCGGTGGGGAATTTGGCGCCGCCTTGGCAGCCGATCCCCGGGTGGCCCTGATCTCGGCCACCGGCAGCACGCGCATGGGCCGCTCGGTGGCGCAGGTGGTGGCGCAACGCTTGGGTCGCTGCCTTTTGGAGTTGGGCGGCAACAACGCCGTGGTCGTGGGCCAGACGGCCGACCTGGACCTGGCCGTGCGCGGCATCGTCTTCGGCGCGGTGGGCACGGCCGGCCAGCGCTGCACCACCACGCGGCGGCTGTTGGTGCATGAATCCCAACACGATGCCCTGCTTCAGCGCTTGTTGAAGGCCTACGCTTCTCTGCGTGTCGGCGACCCGCGCGAAAACGGCGTGCTGATGGGGCCCTTGATCGATGAGGCCGCGTACACCGCGATGGACCAGGCCTTGCAGCGGGCCCGAGGGGAGGGCGGTGAGGTGGTGTTCGGTGGCGAGCGTTTGAGCCTGCCCGGGCCGGCCCAGGGGGGCGTGTATGTTCGCCCGGCGATCGTGACCATGCCGCGTCAATCGGCCATCGTCTGCGAAGAAACCTTCGCGCCCATGCTGTATGTCATGCGGTGGCGCACCATCGATGAGGCGCTGGAGCTGAACAACGCCGTACCGCAAGGGCTGTCGTCGGCCATCTTCACGCGCGACCTCATCGAAGCGGAAACCTTCCTGAGCGCGTCGGGTTCGGACTGCGGCATCGCCAATGTGAACCTGGGCACTTCGGGGGCGGAGATCGGTGGCGCATTCGGCGGCGACAAGGACACCGGTGGTGGGCGAGAGTCTGGCTCGGACGCGTGGCGGCAGTACATGCGCCGTGCGACCAACACCATCAACCGCGGCCGCACGCTGCCGCTGGCCCAGGGCGTGAGCTTCGAGGTTTAGGGGATCGCGGACAGGGTCGACCCCCTATCCGTGACGGGCGACCACTTCTGTTGAAGGATCGTCCAACGCTCAGATCAACAGGATGGGCGGGGGCTCCAGCAGCCGTGCGACCACCGCGCGGCGCATGTTGCTTTGCATCTCGGTGCCGTCCACGACCGTCACTGAACTGCGGCCGATCACCTCGACCGAGCGGCCGATTTCAATCAGCAGCGCGGTGTCCTCGTCCACTCCGATGCCCAGGAGGTCGGGCCGCAGGGCCAAGGCTGACAACAGGCGAGAAAGTCGCCGACGCTGGGAGAAATGCTGGTCCACCATCGCCTGCGGCAGGAAATTCAGCCCCAGATCCAAAGACACCACATCTTTTTGCGGTGCCAGCACCGCCGGGCCCTGCGCGATCATGGCGCGTGACATCGCCGCTGCACCGGCGCTGGTGCCGGCCAGGCAAATGCCCCGTTCACGCACAGCCTGATGCAGGGCCTGCATCGCAGGCGTGGACCACAGCTTGCCCATCAGCCGTGCCTGGTCGCCACCGGTGATGAACACACCGTCGGCGCGGCGCAGTTCGCTCAGCATCAGCGGGGCAGAGGCATCGGCCGCCTCCGCCAGGTGCAGAAACTGCACATCTTCTGCGCCCAGTGTCTTCATCGCCGCCCCGTAGGCCTGCTCGGCACCGTTGGGGTCGTTGGTGGCGCCGGTGATGAAGCGCAAGCGCGCAAGCGGCCCGCCGGACAGTTCGATGAAGCGGCGCAGGATCTCGCGCTCGTCCACCCGGTCCTCAGCCCCGCCGATGACCAACAAACGGCCCACCGGAGCGCCATCGGGCAGGCTGCGCGCCTGGCGCAGCGGCGGCGCGGGCTGAGGGTTCAAGGCGCAGCCGCCCAGTGTGGCCAGGCCGGCCGTGGCTGCCGCGCCGGCGCCCCAGCCACTCAGCCCCGACCAAGCAGCAAGGCCCACGCCACCCACCGCGCGCAGCACCCGACGCCGCGGGTGCCGAGGGCTGTCTTTGGCGTCAGGGTCTTCGCGCTGGCTCATCCAGGGGATTCTGGCAGCGCCTTCGTGAAAGCCCGTTGAAGGCCAGCGGCGAAGTTGACTCGGCGCAAGGGTCGTCGGTTCAGGCCTGGAAGCGGAAGCGCCCTTCGGCCACCATGGCCTCCAGCGGCTGGCGAGCGTTGGGGACCTCGCGTTCCTGCAGCGCGGCGGGAAGGTTTTCGCGCGGGCCCTGCTCGCCGACCGCCACCACGCAGTGCACGGCAAAGCCTGCGGGCACCTCCAGTTGCAGGCGCAGCGCATCGGCATTGAAGCCGCCCATCGCGTGGGTTCGCCAGCCCATGGTTTCGGCCTGCAAGGCCAGGCTCATCCAGGCCGCGCCGGTGTCGAACGCGTGGTTCGGAGAAGGCTTGGCTTGCGCGGTGCCCGGTGCCACCGACTGTGTGGCCGACAGCACCGCCACCAGCGCTGAAGCCCGCTGGGCCCAGCCTTGATTGAAGGGCACCAGGGTGCTGAAGATGGCCTCAAAGCCCGCGCTACCGGCCAGGCCGTACACGAAGCGCCAGGGCTGGGTGTTGGAAGTCGATGGTGCCCAGCGCGCGGCTTCGAACAGGCTCATGATGTCGGCGGCGCTGATGGGCTTGCCGGTGAAAGAGCGGGGCGACCAGCGGTCGATGAAGCGGCGGTCCACAGGGGCTTGTGCGGTGCGGGTCATGGCTTGGGGTTTGCTTGCAGTTCAGATGCACCATTGTCGCGGCAGCTCAGGACGGCAGGGGCGGCCTGGGCGTTTCAGAGCCCCGGCCCTCCTTCACGCATCGCCGCACTCAGAAACCGCCCGAACCGATCCCCAATCAGCGCTTGGCCCTGCGCCAGCACAAACTGCCGAAATGCTTCGGCCGGTGGCGACAGCGGCTTCTTGCCTGGGCCCACCACGTACCACTGCCGCACCACCGGCGCGTGTTCCACCGGCAGCACGGCCATGAGCCGGTTCTCCAATTCCAGCCCCACGGTGTGCAGCGACAGGAAGCTCAGACCCAGCCCCGCCATCACCGCCTGCTTGATGCTTTCGTTGCTGGGCATCTCCATGGCCACCTGCAGATCCACATGGTGCTCATCGCAAAAGCGCTCCAGTGCGGCGCGGGTACCCGATCCGGCTTCGCGCAGGATGAAGGGCAAGTCGCGCAGGCGTTGGGGCGACAAGGGCTGTGCGCGGGCTTCGTCCAGCATCGGATGGTCCGGCGGCACCACGAAGACCTGGGGGTGAAGCGCAAAGGCGTCGGCTCGGCACACCAGGTCCCGGGGTGGCTTGCCCATCACCGCCACATCCGCATCTGCGGCCTTGATGAACTGCACCAGTTGGCCGCGGTTGCCCACCAACAACCGCACCTCCACGCCCGGGTAGAGCTTGCGGAACTGCGCCAACAACTGAGGCAGGAAGTACTGCGCGGTGCTCACCACGGCCAGCGTCAGCGCGCCGGCTTCGGACTTCATCAATCGGGCCACCGCTTCCTCGGCCTCCTGCACCGTGCCGATCAGGCGCCGCGCGTACACCAGCATGTATTCGCCGGCGGTGGTGAGCTGCACCTGGCGCCCCTGGCGCGTGAACAGCGGCAGCCCCACATGGCCTTCCAGTTCCTTGACCTGCTGCGTGACCGCCGGCGGCGTCAGGTGCAGCGAGGCGGCCGCGCGGGCAAAGCTCAGGTGGCGTGCCACCTCGCTGAACACGCGCCATTGACGGAAGGTGGCGTTTTTCATTAACTTTTCAATTAACTGGAAAGCTTGTAGATTGAAATTTACTTCATGTCGAGGTCTCGGCCCTCGTGGCCGACGGCGAAGCCGTCCCTCTCGGGCATCCACCGGAGCCTTCGCGCAGCAAGGCCTGGACGGGCAGGGGTGGGAGCCCGACGCGCGCGCCAACCCGCGGGGGCTTGCATTGCGCTGAAAGGCTCGCACAATGGTCTTCGGTCGGCCCTGGCCGCCTGCGCCCGTGCAGGTGCACCGCCCGATGACCGCCCATGCCGCTTGCGCAACGCTCGACCCTCACACAGTTCCTGATTGAGGAGCGCCGCCGCTACCCCGACGCCAGCGGTGACTTCAACGCCCTCATCCTGGATGTGGCCCTGGCCTGCAAGGCGATCGCCCGCAGCGTGGCCTTTGGTGAATTGGCAGACGCCAAGGGCCACCACCTCACGCAGCGGCCTGCGGCCGCCCAGGGCGCACCCGCCGAGCCTGACCGTCAAGCGGCTGTCCCTGTGCAGGGTGAGGGGCACAAGACGCTCGATGTCATCAGCCATGAGATGTTCCTGTACGCCAACGAATGGGGTGGGCACCTGGCTGGCATGGCCAGCCAGGAGATGGCCGAGCCCTTTGCCATGGCCGCGAACTTTCCGCGCGGCAAGTACCTGTTGGTCTTTGACCCGTTGGACGGGTCTTCCAACCTCGATGTGAATGTGAGTGTGGGCAGCATCTTTTCCGTCCTGCGCGCGCCGGCGGACGTGGCGCAGGGCGTGCGCAGGCTCACCGCGGAGGACTTCCTGCAGCCCGGCACCCAGCAGGTGGCTGCGGGCTATGCCATCTATGGACCCACCACCATGCTCATGCTCACCGTGGGCAGCGGCGTGCACGGGTTCACGCTCGACCCCAGCCTCGGCGAATTCAAGCTCACCCATCCCGATGTGATGATCCCGTCGGACACCCAGGAATTCGCCATCAATGCCAGCAACAGCCGCTTCTGGGAGCCGCCCGTCAAACGCTACGTCGACGAGTGCCTGGCGGGCAAGACCGGCCCGCGTGGCAAGGACTTCAACATGCGCTGGATCGCCTCCAGTGTGGCCGAGGCCCACCGCATCCTCATGCGTGGTGGCGTGTTCCTGTACCCGCGCGACACCAAGGATCCGGCAAAGCCCGGCAGCCTGCGACTGCTCTACGAGGCCAACCCCATCGGGCTGCTCATGGAGCAGGCCGGTGGTCGCGCCAGCACCGGCTGCGGCCCGGTCTTGCAGGTGCAGCCCCAAAGCCTGCAACAGCGTATCGGTCTGGTGTTCGGCTCCAGAAGTGAAGTCGAGCGCATCGAGCGTTACCACGATGAGCCCTTGCCGATGAAGAAGGCGGATTTCGAGACGCCCTTGTTCGCAGAGCGAAGCCTGTTCAGGCCATAGAGGAGACCGCCGATGACCGTTGGCGCACATCGCCCCCAGCACTGCCCCCCGCAGCCGCACCTCATGGCCTGGGGACATCGGCCCTGGTGCGCCTGTCGGGGTCCGGGGGGGCGTGATGTCTGAACGACACCCCATCATCGCCGTCACGGGGTCCTCCGGCGCCGGCACGTCCACCATCACGCGCACCTTCTCCAACATCTTCCGTCGAGAAGGCGTGAAGGCCGGCATCGTGGAGGGCGACAGCTTCCACCGCTACGAGCGCGTGGAGATGAAGAGGCGTCAGGCCGAGGCCGAGCGTGCTGGCAACAAGCACTTCAGCCACTTTGGCCCCGACAACAACCTGTTCGGAGAGTTGGAGACCTTGTTCCGTACCTACAGCGAGTGCGGCCAAGGCCGCGTGCGCCAGTACCTGCACAACCCTGAAGAAGCGGCCCCCTACGATCAAGCGCCTGGCACCTTCACGCCCTGGGAAGACCTGCCGCCCGACACCGACATGCTCTTTTATGAAGGCTTGCATGGCGCAGTGCGCACGCCCGATCACGACGTGGCGCGTTATCCCGACTTGCTGATCGGTGTGGTGCCCGTGATCAACCTGGAGTGGATCCAGAAGTTATGGCGAGACAAGCACCTGCGGGGCTACACGCAGGAAGCGGTGACCGACACCATCTTGCGCCGCATGCCCGACTATGTGCACTACATCTGCCCGCAGTTCGAGCACACCCATGTGAACTTTCAGCGCGTGCCGGTGGTGGACACCTCCAACCCTTTCATCTCCAGGGACATCCCGAGTGCGGACGAGAGCATGGTGGTGATTCGCTTTGCCAAGCCCAAGGGCATCGACTTCCAGTACCTGCTGAGCATGATCCACGACTCCTGGATGAGCCGTGCCAACACCGTCGTGGTGCCCGGGGGCAAGATGGAACTGGCCATGCAGCTCATCTTCACGCCCTTCATCTGGCGGATGATGGAGCGGCGCAAGCGCGCCTTGGGCCTGGCTTGAGGCACTTGCCCCGACTCCGAACAGGGCGTGTCAGCCGTCTTTGTGCGTCATGCCGCAAAATGCGGCGCCGAAGGGTGGGTGGGCCACCCGCGCATGAAAGGAAGTTCGAGATGATCAAGGCAATCGGCCTGTCGCTGCTGGTGCTGTCTGCCCCGGCGTTCGCCAGCTTGGAACTGGCCAACAAGAATGCCTGCATGGGCTGCCACGCGGTGGCGACCAAGGTGCTGGGCCCGTCCTATCAGGATGTGGCCAAGAAGTACGCCGGTCAGAAGGATGCCGAGGCTGCTTTGGCCAAGAGCATCAAGGCCGGCGGCGCCGGCAAGTGGGGTCAGGTTCCCATGCCCGCTCAGCCGCAGTTGAGCGATGCGGACGCCAAGAGGTTGGCGGCTTGGATCCTGGGCGGCTCCAAGTAAGCACCTGCGCTTTGCCTGACGCGGCCCGGGTTCGGTCAGAATCCGGGCCGTTTTCGTTGGAGCGCGCGGACCGCGCGAGCGGCGCGCGGGTACCCGTTGGGCTCGTCGGGTTCAACAGAGGATGGGCATGAAGCGCTGGAGTGGGGCATCCGCGTGGGGCGTGTTGTGGGCTTGGGCGTTGGCCACCCCCCTGGCGTGGGCTGCCGAGGTGTCGGTGGCCGTGGCCGCCAATTTCGCGGCGCCCATGAAGCGGTTGGCCGTCGTCTTCGAGCAGACCAGCGGCCACCGGGCCGTCGTGTCACTGGGTGCCACGGGTGCCTTGTATGCGCAGGTGATCAATGGAGCGCCCTTCCACGTGTTCCTCGCGGCCGACCAGAAGACGCCGCAATGGCTGGAATCCCAGGGCCAGGCGGTCGAGGGCACCCGATTCACTTACGCCACCGGACGCCTGGTGCTGTGGAGCGCCACGCCAGGTCTGGTGGATGGTCAGGGGGAGGTGCTGCGCACGCCGAGATTCCAGAAGTTGGCCATCGCAAATCCCAAGGTGGCGCCCTACGGGGCGGCCGCGCTCGAGGTGATGGAGCGGATGGGGCTGGCCGCTGCCGTGCGCCCGCGCCTCGTTCAAGGCGACAACATTGCCCAAGCCCATCAGTTCACCGCCTCGGGCAATGCCCAGCTGGGGTTTGTGGCGCTGTCGCAGGTGATGGTCGACGGCCGCTTGAGCAGCGGCTCGGCCTGGGTGGTCCCCGCCCATCTGCACCCGCCGCTGAAGCAGGACGCGGTGCTGCTCAAGCGCGGTGTCGACACGCCAGCGGCCCGCGCCTTCATGGACTTCCTGCGCAGCGATGCAGCGCGTGCCATCATCCGCGCCCATGGGTACGAAGACTGAGGCCCTGATGGACGCGCAGGCTTGGCAGGCCATCGGCCTGACCTTGCAACTCGCGACCCTCACCACGCTGCTGTTGCTGGTGTTGGCCACGCCCGTGGCCTGGTGGCTGGCGCACACGCGTTCACGTTGGCGCATGCCGGTCAGCGCGCTCGTCACACTGCCCCTGGTGCTGCCGCCCTCAGTGCTGGGTTTCTACCTGCTGGTGGCCCTGGGTCCTCAGGGTCCGCTGGGTCAATTCACCCAGGCCATGGGCTGGGGCTTGCTCAGCTTCACCTTCACAGGTCTGCTCATCGGCTCGGTGATCTTCTCGCTGCCTTTTGCGGTCCAACCCATTCAGAACGCGTTCGAAGCCTTGGGCACGCGCCCGATGGAGGTGGCGGCCACCTTGCGCGCCTCACCGCTGGATGCCTTCTTTACCGTGGCACTGCCGCAGGCTCGCAGCGGCCTGTTGACGGCAGCGGTGCTCAGCTTTGCCCACACGGTGGGTGAATTCGGTGTGGTGCTCATGATAGGCGGCAACATCCCAGGACAAACGCGGGTCGTGTCCACACAGATCTATGGCCACGTGGAGGCCTTGGAATATGCGCAGGCCCATGCACTGGCTGCTGGCATGTTGGTGTTTTCCTTCGCGGTGCTGTTGGCCTTGTCGTTCTTGCGGCGGCCCGGGGGTCGGGGTCTCGCATGAGCGCGGGCATTCACGTCCGGCTGGAACTGCCCCGCGCCAGCTTCACCTTGGGAATCGATCTGAGCCTGCCGCCCCGCGGCATCACGGTGCTCTTCGGCCCCTCGGGTTCAGGCAAGACCAGCATCCTGCGGGCCGTGGCGGGTCTGGAGCGCGCCCATGGGGCGTTGGTGCGCCTGGGTGCTGACGTCTGGCAGGACGACGAGCGAGGCATCTGGGTGCCCACGCACCGCCGCCCGCTGGGCTATGTCTTCCAGGAGGCCAGCCTGTTTGATCACCTGGATGTGATGGGCAATCTGCGCTTCGGCCTGGCGCGCGCATCGAAGACCGCCACCCTTCTGAGCGGCGCCCCCCACGACCCGACCGAATCCACCCTCCAGCAAGTCATCGCCCTGCTGGGCATCGGGCATTTGCTCCAGCGCTGCACCGATGCGCTTTCCGGCGGGGAACGCCAGCGGGTGGCCATCGCACGGGCGTTGGCCACCCAGCCGCGCCTGCTGTTGCTGGACGAACCGCTGTCCGCGCTGGATGCCGCGCGCCGGCAAGACATCTTGCCGTGGCTGGAGCGGCTGCGCGACGAGGCGCAGGTGCCCATGCTCTACGTCACGCACTCGGTCGATGAGCTGGCCCGGCTGGCCGATCACGTGGTGGTGCTGGACCAGGGCCGCGTGCAGGCGCAGGGTGCGGTGTCTGCCGTGATGGCCGATGTGCGGGGCCCGCTGGCCCGAGGCGAGGAAGCCGCCGCCCTGCTGGAGGCGGTGATCGAAGAACGCAACCTGCCGTGGCATCTGAGCCGAGCCCGCTTTGCAGGAGGGGAACTGTGGCTGCGCGATGCCGGGCACGCCAGCGGCCACCGGGTCCGTTTGCGCGTGCTGGCGCGCGACGTGAGCCTGGCCATCCAGGAGCCGCAAGGCGTGAGCGTGCAGAACGTGGTCCAGGGTTTGGTGGAGTCGTTGACCGAGGGTGAGCATCCCTCGCACATGATGGTGGCCGTGCGCTGCGGAGACACCCGGCTGCTCTCGCGCATCACCCGCCGGGCTGCGCACGAACTGGCGCTGCGGCCCGGCGTTTCGGTGTGGGCCATGATCAAGGCGGTCGCGGTGGTGGCTTGAGCCGCTGACCTTTGTAGGCGAGCCGAAACCCCCGTGTCGATCACCGTTGCCCAGTACGGCCCATGCTGACCCTCAACCTCGGTCCCTTGGCCCTGCCGCTGGCCCCATTGCTCCTGCTGCTGTTCCTATTGGCCACCTCCTGGGCGGTGCGCCGACAGGCGCACCCGGCAGACCAACAAGCCGCCGATAACGCCGTGTGGTGGGCGGTGGCGGTGGGCTTGTTGGCCGCTCGGTTGGCGCATGTGTTGGGCCAGGGGGCCAGCTATGCCGGCACCCCCTGGGATGTGCTCGATGTTCGAGACGGCGGTTTCCTGCTCTGGCCCGGCGTTCTCGTGGGGGTGGCGGTGATGGTTTGGCGCGTGCGACGCACGGTGGTGCAGTCCAGTCGAAGCGTGCTGGCCACGGCCGGTGTGGGCCTGCTGCTGTGGCTCGGGGTGTCCGCTGCCGTGCCGCTTTTCAGGCCGGCCCCAGGCCAGAGCCTGCAGGAGTTGACGGTGCTGTTGCAGCCGATGGACCAGCCCATGGCCCCGACCGAGGGGGCTGACGGGAGTCGGCCGGCCGTGATGGAGCCTCAAACCCTGCAGTCCATCGTCCAGCGCGCCGGCGGCAAGCCTGTCGTGCTGAACCTGTGGGCGACTTGGTGTGGCCCGTGTCGCGCCGAAATGCCCCTGCTGGCCCATGCCCAGCGCGAACATCCGCACGTGCTGTTCATCCTGGCCAACCAGGGTGAACCTCAGGCGGCCATCCAGGCTTATCTGCAGCGCGAGCGGCTGCAACTCGCCGACGTCTGGCGCGACCCGGCGTCCGCACTGGGCCCCGCCGTCGGCTCCAGCGGTTTGCCCACCACCGTGTTCTTCGACGCCCAGGGCCGCCGCGTGGGTGCGCATGTGGGCGTGTTGAACGAGGGCGCGCTGAGGGTCATCGTGCGCAAGCTCTCAGCGCCCGCGCCAGCTCCTTAGAATGGTGCTGAGCCTGCGCTGTGACACAGCCGCCGTCGCGAATTCAGTTTCCCATTTGTGATGAAGGACGTATCGCCCATGAACACGACCCAACGCCTTGTGTGTGCCGCCTTCTTGGCTGGCGCTGCTGGGTTGGCCCCTGCGCATGCGCAGGTCACCGTCACCGACCCCTGGGTGCGCGCCACCGTGCCTCAGCAGAAAGCCACCGGCCTGTTTGCCAATGTCACCTCGGCCAGGGGTGGCAAGGTGGTGGCGGCCTCATCGCCTGTGGCCGAGGTGGTGGAGATCCACGAGATGGCCATGGACAACAACGTGATGCGCATGCGCGCCATTGCCGCACTGGATCTGCCTCCCGGCAAAGCCGTGGAGCTCAAGCCCGGTGGCTTTCATGTGATGCTCATGGGCCTGAAGCAGCAGGTCAAGGAAGGCGAGACGGTTGCCGTGACGCTGGTGGTGGAAGGCCCGGACGGCAAGCGTGAACATGTGGAAGTCAAGGCTGCTGCCCGTGCGATGAGCAGCCAATCCGGCGGCGGCCATCGCCACTGAAGAGGCGGGGCTTCAGCGAAAGCCCACCCGGTCCAGCATCTGCTGCACCTTCACCTGGTTCATCCCCACCACACTGGTGGGGATCACCTCGGCCTTGAACGCTGCGCCGCCAGTCATGGCCTTGAGGGCCGGGTTGTCGAAGCTCACGCCCTTGGCCACGGGCCATTCGTTGTTGCCATCGGCGAAGTAGCGCTGCGCCTCAGGGCTGGCCAGGTACTCCAGGAACTGCACCGCCGCCGCGGTGTTTCTCGAATGCCGCGCCACCGCCCCGCCGGCGATGTTCACATGCGTGCCCCAGCTGGCTTGGTTGGGGAACACGATGCCGATGCGCTCCACCACCGCCTTGTCCTCGGGCTTGTTCGAACGCAGCAAGCGCGCCAGGTAGTAGCTGTTGGTCAAGGCGGCGCCGCACTCGCCTGAAGCCACGGCCCTGATCTGATCGGTGTCCCCGCCCTTGGGTGCGCGCGCCATATTGCCGACCAGCCCGCGCAGCCACGCTTCGGTCTTCTGCGGGCCGATGTGCTCGACCATCGAGCCAAACAGGCTGAGGTTGTAGGGATGCGAGCCTGAGCGGGTGCACAGCCGTCCCTTGTTCTTCGGCTCGGCCAATTTCTCGTAGGTGTCCACGTCTTCGGCCTTCAACTTGGTCTTGTCGTAGACCACCACGCGGGCGCGCGTGGAAAAACCGAACCATGTCGAGCGGCCATCGGTTTCCGGCTTGGCCCGCAGGTGGGCGGGAATGACCGCTTCGAGCGTGGCCGACTTCACCGGCAGGAACAGACCGTCCACCTGCGCGCGCCACAGGCGCGCAGCGTCGACCAAGAGCACCACGTCGGCAGGGGACGAAGAGCCTTCGGTCTGCAGCCGTGCGAGGATGCCGGCATCGTCGGCATCCACCCGCTGAATACGGATCCCGGTGGCCTTGGTGAAGTTGGCGTACAGCGCCTCGTCCGTGCTGTAGTGGCGTGCCGAGTACAGGTTCAGGACCGGGGCAGACTGGGCGAAGGCCGAAGCCGTCGCCAGGCCCAGGCCGACCAGGGCCAGGGTGGTGCGCAGGTTCACGATGGGGCGGTCGAAGTCTGTCGGGACGCCAGTCTATCGCAAATGCGAATGATTCGCAATATCATGACCTTGGGCGGCCATCCACTGCGGGCGTCAGGCTCATGACCGCCTGGTAGTGCGTGAGGAACACGCGACCGCTCAGGCGCTGCAGGAAGTCCGATCGCTGCAGGCGGTCCATCACCGGGCCCTTGACCTCGCTCAGGTGCAGCTGCAGCCCGGCTTCACGCAGCCGCTCGTCGATGGCTTGCAGGCTGTCCAGCGCACTGGCGTCGATGTCGTTGATGGCCGAGCACTGCAACACCACATGGCGCAGCGCCGGTTGGCGCGCGACCGCATCATTGATGCGATCCTCGATGGCGCGCGCATTGGCGAAGTACAGGCTCTCGTCTACCCGCAGGCTCACCAGTTCGGGCGTTGTGCGCACCTGGTGCCTGTGCACGTTGCGAAAGTGCTCGGTGCCGGGCACCAAGCCGACCTCCGCGATGTGGGGTTGGCTGGTGCGCCACAGATGCAGGGCCAGGGACACCGTCACCCCGGCCACCAGACCCATCTCCACACCTTGCAGCAGGGTCAGCGCCATCGTGGCGGCCAGTGCGATGAAATCCGGTTTGGAGTAGCGCCAGGTGCGGGCCAGCATCTTGAAGTCCACCAACGACAGCACGGCCACCACAATGGTGGCCGCCAAGGTGGCCTGCGGCAGATGAAACAGCGCCGGTGTCAGCAGGAGTGTGGCCAAGACGATGCCCGCGGCGGTGACGAGTCCCGCGAGCGGCGTGCGCGCGCCGGCATCGAAGTTCACCACCGAGCGTGAGAAGCCGCCGGTGACTGGGAATCCACCGGTGAAGGCGGCGCCGACATTGGCCGCGCCCAGCGCCACCAGTTCCTGGTCCGGGTCGATGCGTTGGCGCCGTTTGGCCGCCAGCGTCTGCCCCACCGACACCGATTCGACGAAGCCCACGATGCTGATCAGCAGCGCGGGTGTGGCCAGTTCCTTCCACAAGGCCAAATCCCAGGTGGGCAGCGTCAGCGGCGGCAGGCCAGCGGGGATGGCGCCCACGGTCTTGAGACCCAGCGACTGCCAATCGAGTGCGGCTGCGGCCACGGTGGTGACGAGGATGGCGCCGATCGGTCCCAGCTTTGCGCTCAGGTCGGCTGCGCGCGGGGACAGCCCGCATGAGCGCAGGAGCGGGTTCAGGCCACCGCGCACCACCAACAGAAACACCAGCGCACCGAAGCCCACGGCTGCGGTCAAACCGCTGATGGCGTGTGCCTGAAGGGTCACCGATATCAACATCTCGGGCAGTGTGTGGCCGCCGGCCTGAACGCCCAGCAGTGTCTTGAGCTGGCTGACGGCGATCAGCAGACCCGAGGCCGTGATGAAGCCCGAGATGACCGGATGGCTCAAGAAGTTGGCGATGAAGCCCAGACGCAGCAGCCCCATCACGGTGAGCATCAGGCCGCTGAGCAGGGCCAGGGCCAAGGCCACTTCGGCATAGTGCGCGGTGTGCACGTGGGCGAATTCGCCTACCGCAGCGGCCGTCATCAGCGACACCACCGCCACCGGGCCCACCGCCAGCACGCGGCTGCTGCCCAACAGGGCATACAGCACCAGCGGCACGATGCTCGCGTACAAGCCCGCCTGTGCCGGCAGACCGGCCAGCAGCGCATAGGCCAGGCTCTGCGGAATGATCATCACGGCCACGATCACGCCGGCCAGGGTGTCATCCAGCAGCGCCGGGCGATCGAGCTCCCGACCCCATTCCAGAATGGGCAGACGGGGAAGGGCGGGTCTCCAACTCATGATGGCAGCGCCGCGGTGCAGGCTGGGGGCGCCGTGGCCGTGTCCGTTGAGCTCAGGTCGCCGACTGGGCCTTGCGCCGCTCCAGCACCTCGAAGGCGAGCATGCCGAGCACCATGGCGATCACGAACACCACCGCCTTGTCCTGGCCAGCGCCCAACGATACGAGGGCCGGACCCGGGCAGAAGCCGGCCAGACCCCAGCCGGCGCCGAACAGCAGGCTGCCCAGTACCAGGCGCTGGTTGATGTCTTGCGAGGTGGGCAGCCGCATCGCGCTGCCCAGGAAACTGCTTGTGCGCTTCTTGGCCATCCCGAAGGCCACCACGCCCACCAAGATGGCTCCGCCCATCACGAAAGCCAGTGAGGGGTCCCAGTTGCCCAAAGGATCGAGGAAGCCGACGACCTTGCCCGGGTCGGTCATGCCCGACAGGATGAGGCCAAAGCCGAATAGGAGGCCGATCAGGAATTCGGACAGGCCGTGTTCGAGCGCGCGTTTCATCTTGAAGAACTCCTTGAGAGGTCGGAAGGCGCTGGGGTGCGCCGATCGGCGGCAAGCGCCATGTGCACGGTTCAGGACCGTCAGCCCAGTGCGTGGCGAACCAGGTAGACGACGACGAAGCCCGACGCCATGAAGCTGATGGTGGCCACGAGTGAGCGCGGGGACAGGCGTGACAGTCCGCACACGCCATGACCGCTGGTGCAACCCGACGCGTAGCGGGTGCCGATGCCCACCAAAAGGCCGGCGGCCACCACCGTACCCCATCCGGCCTCGATTCGCACTTCCCAGGGACCGCGCAGCCCCGCATACAACAAGGGCGCAGCCAGCAGGCCCAGCACGAAGGCCACGCGCCAAGCCACGTCTCCGGCCTTGGGGCTGAGCAGTCCGCCGACGATGCCGCTGATGCCCAGAATGCGCCCGTTGACAAGGATGAACAGCGCCGAAGCGATCCCCAACAGGATGCCGCCAGCCAGCGACATCCAGGGGGTGAAGTGATTCCAATCAAGGTTCATGGGCGAACTCCGTCAAGGTTGATACCACCGGCCAATCGTGCACCGTTTGGGGATTGCTGTCATGGCTGGCCTCACTATACAATTAAATCAGTATGCGCTGATAAAGTGAAGCTTAAGCCTCGGAGTACTCATGAGCAACCCCTTCAAACCCCAGGTTCAGGCCTTCTTCGATACCCCTACCTGGACGGTCACCTATGTCGTCTACGACCGTGAAGGCGGATGCGCCGCCATCATTGACTCGGTGTTGAACTACGACCACAAGAGTGGCCGCATCGGTCACACGCGCGCTGATGAGGTGATCGCCTTCATCAAGGCCAACAGCCTAAAGGTGCAGTGGATTCTCGAGACCCACGCGCATGCCGACCACCTGTCGGCTGCTCCCTACCTGAAGCAGCATCTGGGTGGGCGCATCGGTATCGGTGCGGGCATCGACAGCGTCCAGAAGGTCTTCAAGGGCTTGTTCAACCTGGAGCCCGAATTCAAAACCGATGGCAGCCAGTTCGACCGCTTGTTCCAGGACGAGGAGGTGTTCCAGCTGGGTGATCTTCAGGCACGCGTCATGGCGGTGCCCGGTCACACGCCAGCCTGCGTGGCCTACGCCATTGGCGACGCCGTTTTTGTGGGAGACACCCTGTTCATGCCCGATGTCGGTACTGCGCGCTGCGACTTCCCGGGCGGCAACGCGCACATGCTGTACCGCTCAGTGCGCAAGCTGCTGTCCCTGCCCGCGCCAACACGCCTGTTCATGTGCCACGACTACCCGCCGCTGGTGGATGGCCGGCCGCGCGCCGTGACGTGGGAATCCACGGTGGCGCAGCAACGGGAGGGCAACATCCATGTGCATGACGGCGTGAGCGAGGAGGCATTCGTGAAGATGCGCACCGCGCGAGACGCGATGCTGGAGATGCCCACGCTGATCATGCCCTCGGTACAGGTCAACATCCGTGCGGGTGAGTTGCCCCCGCCGGAGGCCAACGGCATGCGCTATCTCAAGATCCCGCTCAATGCGGTTTGACCGCGGGTGGCGCTGGCCCGATGCTCGGACGTCTCGGGCTGTCCGCTGTGGCCATGCCGGTGGGGGCGAAAGCCACCTGGCCACGACGGATGCAGCCGCGGGAAACCCCTTATATCAGTCCTTGCTGATCAAAGCATAATGCGACTACATAAGCATAAAAGCATATAACGGCTCAACCGAGGAGTTCGCGTGACGAATCCGAGTGACCCTCCGGGTCGCCTGCGCAAGGCGCCTGAAAACTTCATCTCTGCCGATGGGGTTCGCCAAGTGTTTTCTGAGGCCCGGGCGGGACGCCGCAGCTTCATTCGGCAGGCCTTTGCAGCGGCCGCGGCGACCGGCGCGGTGGGGGCTGCGCACCAGGCGGCGGCCACGCCCAACCCTGTTCCGCCCGAAGGCGGCGATCCCCATATCCTCAACCTGCCGGCCCACACCACGGGCCTGGGCCTGCCGGTGGTCACCGACGGTTACGGCAAGCCTTCCAAGTACGAGCAGAACGTGCAGCGCCGGCAAAGCCCGGGTCTGACGCAGACCAATCAGGCCAGTGTGAGCTTTGCGCCACTGCAAAGCCTGTTTGGCATCGTCACGCCCAGCGGCCTGCACTTCGAGCGTCACCATCAGGGCTGGTGGGACATCGATCCTTCCCAGCACCGGCTGATGCTCAACGGTTCTGATCCAGCCCTCATGAAGACGCCCAAGGTCTTCACGATGGATGAAGTCATGCGCATGCCCAGCGTCAGCCGCTTTCACTTCATCGAGTGCGGCGCCAACACCGGCATGGAGTGGGGCAATGTGGCCGTACCCACCGTGCAGTACAGCCACGGCATGATTTCGTGCAGTGAGTTCACGGGTGTGCCGCTCAAGCTGTTGCTGGACCAATGCGGGGTCGACTACAAGAAAGCCCGCTACATCCTGGCCGAAGGCGCAGACGGTTCGTCCATGACCCGCACCGTGCCGATGGAGCTCGTGGAAAGCGGCGAAGTGTTCGTGGCCTATGGCCAGAACGGCGAAATGCTGCGTCCCGAAAACGGCTACCCGCTTCGGCTGGTGGTGCCCGGGGTACAGGGCGTGAGCTGGGTGAAGTACCTGCGCCGCATCGAAGTGGGCGATCAGCCATACGGCAGCAAGGACGAGGCCATCCACTACATCGACCTCATGCCCAATGGGCTGCACCGACAGTACAGCAGCATCCAGGAGTGCAAGAGCGTGGTCACCACGCCATCGGGCGGTCAGGTGCTGCTGGACAAGGGCTTCTACAACATCGGTGGCTTGGCCTGGTCGGGTCGCGGCAAGGTGACCAAGGTGGATGTGTCGGTCGATGGCGGCCGCAATTGGCGAGCCGCGCGGCTGGAGCGACCGGTGATGAGCAAGTGCCTCACCCGATTCAACATCGACTGGGTGTGGGACGGCAAGCCCGCCATCGTTCAAAGCCGCGCCACCGATGAAACCGGCTATGTCCAGCCCACCTATGCCCAGCTTCGCGCGGTGCGCGGCCGTCGGTCGATCTATCACAACAATGCCATTCAGAGCTGGCTGGTGCAGGAAAGCGGGGAGGTGAAGAATGTTCAGCTTTCCGCTTGATCGCCCCTGCTTGCGCCTGGCGGCGGCGCTTTCGATGGCCGCGCTGGCGCTCCCGGCCGACGCCCAGGTGCTGCCGGGTATCGGCCGCCCGGCCACGCCCAAGGAAATCGCCGCCTGGGACATCGATGTGCGGCCTGACTTCAAGGGGCTGCCCAAGGGTGCGGGCTCGGTGGCGCAGGGGCAGGATGTGTGGGAGGCCAAGTGCGCGTCCTGCCACGGCGTATTTGGCGAATCCAACGAGGTGTTCTCGCCTCTGGTGGGGGGCACCACCGCCCAGGACATCCAAGCCGGCCGCGTGGCCAGGCTGACCGATGAAGGGTTCCCCGGCCGCACCACGCTGATGAAGGTACCCACGGTGGCCACACTCTGGGACTACATCAACCGGGCCATGCCCTGGAACGCGCCCAAGTCGCTCAAGGTCGACGAGGTCTACGCCGTCACCGCCTTCATGCTGAACTTGGGCGGGATCGTGCCCGACCACTTCACCTTGTCCGATCAGAACATCCGCCAGGTGCAGCAGCGCATGCCCAACCGCAACGGGATGACGACCGAACACGCCCTGTGGCCTGGCACAGGCCTGACCACGGGACGGGTGGATGTGAAGGCCACTGCCTGCATGCGCAACTGCGCCACCGAGCCGTCGGTGGCCTCGATGCTGCCCGACCACGCCCGCAACGCCCACGGTAACCTGGCCGAGCAGAACCGGCTCGTGGGCGCGCAACTGGGCGCCGACACCAGCAAGCCCTCTGCGGTGGCCGGCCCCGATGCGCGCCTGCCGGCCGCACCCAGTCGTGCCACGGCGCAGTCGGCCACACCGTTGGCCCCTGCGCCCGTGAACAGCGCCTCAGGCCCCGACATCTCCGGCCTGCTGGCCAAGAACACCTGCAGCGCCTGCCACGCCATCGACCGCAAGCTCGTGGGCCCGTCCTTCAAGGACATTGCCCAGAAGTACGCGGGCAAGGCCGATGCACTGCCTTACCTGGCCCAACGCATCAAGGGCGGTGGGGTCGGTGTGTGGGGGCAGATCCCGATGCCGGCGCAGGGCATCTCGGCGCAGGATACGCAGACCCTGGCGCACTGGTTGGCCGGCGGCGCGAAGAAGCCCTGACGCGGTAGAGTCTCACTTCACAGCCTGCGCCCATGCGCGACGACATTGACCCAAGGAGAACACGATGACCCCATCCCGACGTGAACTGCTGCAACGCAGTGCGGCCGTGGCCGGCATGCTCGCCGGCATGGGCCTATTGCCTCAGGCCGCACGGGCGCAGGCCGGCGCCTGGAACAAGGCCGCCTTCGAGGCCAAGAACATGGCCGACTTGATGAAGGCCCTGGGCACCTCGGCCCCGACCGAGAGCAAGGAGGTCACCCTGACGGGTCCGGACATCGCCGAGAACGGCGCCGTTGTGCCGGTGGGTTGCGCCACGACGCTGCCCAACGCCAAGCGTCTGATGATCCTGGTGGAGAAGAACCCCAACATGCTGTGCGCCCTCTTCGATGTCAGCGAGGCGGTGGAGCCCAACTTCACCACGCGCGTGAAGATGGGGCAGTCCTCCGATGTCTATGCCGTGGCGATCACCGCCGACAACAAGGTGTTCTTCGCCCGCAAGGAAATCAAGGTCACGCTGGGCGGCTGCGGCGGCTGACCGCCCGCGCCAAGCCGATCCGTCATCAACGCATTCCAGGAGAACACCATGGCAGACCCGATGCGCATCCGCGCACAAGCCGCCGGCGACAAGGCCACTGTCCGCGTCCTCATGAGCCACGAAATGGAGACCGGCCAGCGCCGGGATTCCGCAGGCAAAGCCATTCCCGCCTGGTTCATCCAGGAAGTCACCGCCACCCACAACGGCAGGCCTGTGTTCTCCGCACAGTGGGGCCCAGCGGTTTCGAAGAACCCCTTCCTTCAATTCAACATCAAAGGCGCCAAAGCCGGCGACAAGGTCACCGTCACGTGGACAGACAACAAAGGCGACAAGCGAACCGACGAAGCCACGGTGAGCTGACCGTGGCGGCTGCGGGGCGCATGGCGCCCTGGTTGCGGCGCAGGCTCACATCCGGCAGCGGGCCCGGTGAGTAGGGGCCAAGCCCCGTGCTGGAGCCACCACCGGGGCTGACCCGAAGCGCCATCACCGTCACCCCCAACGACATCAGGAGACAAGCCATGGACATCCGCATCAAGTCGCTCGTGGCCGCTGTGTGTGCGGCCCCGCTGTTGGTCACCGCCCAACCCAAATCAGCCTCCGACGGGATCGCCGAGTACCGCAAGATGCTTGAGGACGGCAACCCCGCCGAGCTTTTCGAGGCCAAGGGGGAGGACCTGTGGAAACAGGCGCGCGGCCCCAAGAAGGCCACCCTGGAGAAGTGCGATCTGGGGCTGGGCCCCGGCGTGGTCAAGGGGGCGTGGGTGCAACTGCCTCGCTACTTTGCCGACACTGCAAAGGTGCAGGACGTGGAATCGCGTCTGGTCACCTGCATGGCCACCCTGCAAGGTTTCGATGCGGATGAGCTGATCAAGACCCCATTTGGCCGCGGCGAGATGGCCAACATCACGGCTCTGGCCACCTGGATCACCGCGGAGTCTCGCGGCAGGAAGTTCAGCGTGCCGCAGGGCCACCCCGAAGAGCAGCGCTTCTACGAATTGGGCAAGCGCGCGTTCTTCTTCCGCGGTGGTCCCATGGACTTCAGTTGCGCCTCCTGCCACGCCACCGACGGCAAGCGCATCCGGCTGCAGGAACTGCCCAACCTCACCAAGAACCCTGGCGATGGCATCGGATTCGCCGCCTGGCCCGCCTACCGAGTCAGCCAGGGCGCGATGTGGAGCATGCAGCTGCGCCTCAACGACTGCTACCGTCAGCAGCGTTTCCCTTATCCGGGCTTTGCCAGTGACCTCACGGTGGCCCTGGGTGTGTACATGGGTGTGAACGCCAAGGGGGCCGAGTCCATCGCCCCGGCCATCAAGCGCTGAACCGTCGCCAGGAGTCCGGAACATGAGCCACCAAGACCATTGCCCCCCAGCCCGTTCTTCCTCCAGCCGCCGCCGTTCTGCCTCGGCAGGCCAGCTGCGAGCCATCGGCCTGGTCGGTGCGCTCGCCGCAGCGGTGATCACCGCCGTGGGCTGCGCCTCCATGCCTTCCCCCAGGGAGCTCGACGCGCAGGCTGCGGCGATGATCAAGGCTGCCTTTCGTGACGAAGGCATCGCCAAGGTGGACCGCATTCAGCAGGACCTGGCGCAGTCGGCCTGCTCCTCTGACAAGGCCCCGCCACCTCAGGTCATGCAAAGGATCATGCAGGAGGCCATGGCCACGGTGAAATTCCCTGCGGCTGGCCAGTACCTGGGTGACTGGAGGGAAGGCGAAAGGCTCGCGCAGGCCGGCCGTGGCATGACCTGGACGGACGCCAGTGCCGATCCCAAGGGCAACGGGGCTCAGTGCTACAACTGCCACCAGATCAGCAAGGCCGAGATCAGCTACGGCACCATCGGCCCCAGCCTCTATCAGTACGGCAAGCTGCGCGGCGTCACCGACCCCAACAGCCCGTCAGCCGAACCCATCCTCAAGTACACCTGGGCCAAGATCTGGAACAGCAACGCCTACATGGCGTGTTCGGGTATGCCGCGTTTCGGCCATGCCAAGCTGCTCAACGACGAACAGATTCGGCATGTGATGGCGCTGCTGCTGGACCCGAAGTCGCCGGTCAACACCCAGTAAGCCGGCCAAAGGGCCCCAAGGGGCCGGTGCCTGCAGGGCCCGGCCCCTTTTGGTTTGACAAACATCAGTGAGAACTTATTCATGAATTTGAGCAAGCGTGACTTCCTGCAGGTACTGGCTGCCGCCAGCGCGGCCGGCATGGCCTTGGGCCGTCACGCGCAGGCCGATGCGCAGACGGCCGGTACCGCGCCAGGCGGCCTGTACGACATCGCTCCGTTCGGTCAGGTCAGCCTGCTGCACATGACCGATTGCCATGCTCAGCTCAAACCGATCCATTTCCGTGAGCCCAGCGTGAACATGGGCGTGGGTGCGATGAAGGGACAGCTGCCGCATTTGGTTGGTGAGCACTTGCTAAAGGCAGCGGGCATCAAAGCCGGGACGCCACAGGCCCATGCCTACACCTACTTGGACTTCGAAACCGCCGCGCGCCGCTACGGCAAGGTCGGGGGCTTCTCGCATCTGGCCACGTTGGTCAAGCAGCTCAAGGCCAGCCGTCCGGGCGCGCTGCTGCTGGACGGAGGCGATACCTGGCAGGGTTCGGCCACCTCACTGTGGACGAATGCGCAGGACATGGTGGACGCCTGCAAGCTGCTCACCGTGGATGTCATGACCGGCCACTGGGAGTTCACCTATGGCATGAAGCGGGTGCAGGAAATCGTCGAGAAGGACTTCGCGGGCCAGTCTGCGCCTGGCGTGCTGGGTGGTTCGCACCAGGTGGATTTCGTCGCCCAGAACGTGCGCACCACCGATTTCGAAGACCCGGTCTTCAAGCCCTATGTCATCCGCGTGATCAACGGTGTACGGGTGGCCATCGTGGGCCAGGCTTTCCCCTACACGCCGATTGCCAACCCGCGCTACATGGTGGCCGACTGGAGCTTCGGCATCCAGGACGAGAACATGCAGAAGGTGGTGGACCAAGCCCGAGGCAGTGGGCCCAATGGGGGCGCGCAGGTGGTGGTGGTGCTGTCCCACAACGGCATGGATGTGGACCTCAAGCTGGCCAGCCGAGTGCGGGGCGTGGACGCCATCATGGGCGGCCATACGCACGACGGTGTGCCGGTGGCCATTGCGGTGAGGAACGCGGGCGGCACCACCCTGGTGACCAACGCCGGCAGCAACGGCAAGTTCCTCGGGGTGATGGACTTCGAGGTCAAGGGGGGCAAGGTCACCGACTACCGCTACCGCCTGCTGCCGGTGTTCGCCAACCAACTCAGGGCCGACCCTGCGATGGACGCACTCATCGCCAAGATCCGCGCGCCATTTGAAGCCAAGCTTGGCGAGAAGCTCGCCGTCACCGATGGCCTGCTCTTTCGCCGCGGCAACTTCAATGGCAGCTGGGACCAACTGATTTGCGACGCGCTCATGGAGGTGCAGGGCGCAGACCTGGCGTTCTCACCGGGCTTCCGCTGGGGCACCTCGCTGCTGCCTGGCGATGTGATCACGCGCGAACTGATGATGGACCAACTGGCCATCACCTACCCGTACGCCACGCTGACCAACATGAGCGGCCAGATGATCAAGACCGTGTTGGAAGACGTGGCCGACAACCTCTTCAACCCCGATCCCTACTACCAGCAAGGTGGCGACATGGTGCGCGTGGGTGGGCTGACCTATACCTGCACCCCAGGTGAAAAGATGGGCAGCCGCATCAGCGACATGCGCTTGCAGGGCAAGCCCATCGAGGCCGGCAAAACCTACAAGGTGGCGGGTTGGGCACCAGTGGCCGAAGAGGCCTCACGAGCCGGCAACAAGCCGGTGTGGGATCTGGTGGAGCAGTGGCTCAAGGGCCAGCAGGGTGGGCGCGTGAAGCCGCGCAAGATCAACACACCCAAGTTGATGGGGGTTCAGGGCAATCCGGGCATCGCATGAAGAAAAGAGCACCCGCCGCGGGTGCTCTTCTCATTGAACCGCCGCCAAGCTAAGGCGATGCATCAGCAGCGCCAGCCGGCGAATCGACCTCAGGCCCTCAGCATATCGGCCCAGATGTTGTCCGCCCAGCTCAGTGCGTAGCGACCTTCCAATTCGCTGGCTGCCGCCGACACGCCGCCGGCCCCCTGCACCGGCACGAAGGTCTTTTGCTCAGCGTTGTACTGGTGCACCGAGGCCACATGCACCACCTCGGTCTTGGACACGAAGCTGTAGCAGGTGTTCATCACCACCGGCGTGGCGTTGACCGGCAGACCCTTGAGCTGGTTGATGATCGCCGCGGCCGCCACCTTGGCATGCTGGTTGGCCATATGGCCCGATTTGGGCATCGCCGGGGCGCTCATGGTGGCGTCGCCCAGCACGTGTATGCCGGCCGCCGCCGTGCTCTCCATGGTCAGCCAGTTCACATTGACCCAGCGGTTGTTCGCATTGATCAGGCCCGCATGGCGCGCCAGATCACCCGCACGCTGCGGTGGGATCACATTGATCACATCGGCCTTGACATCCTCGAACTCGAGCTTGGCCACGCCGTTGCCCGCATCGACTTCCCGGAGTTCCGCATTGGCACGGTATTCCAGGATCCCGCTGTAGCGGTCCTTGAATGCCTTCTCGAACAGGCCCTTTTTCGAGACGATCTCGGGGTTGCCGTCCAGCACCAGCAGCTTGCTCTTGGGCTTTTGCTCCTTCAGGTAGGCCGCCACCATGCAGGCCCGCTCATACGGCCCAGGCGGGCAGCGATAGGGAGCCTTCGGAATGGAGATGGCCACCACGCCGCCGTCGCGCATGTCGGTGAGCTGCTTGCGCAGTGCCACGGTCTGCGGGCCCGCCTTCCAGCTGTGCAGGAACTTGGCCTGTGCCGCGGGCGTGGCCAAGCCGGCCACGGCCTCGTTCATGAAATCCACGCCCGGGGAGACGACCAGGCGGTCATAGGGCAGCTGCGTACCGTCGGCCAAGCGAACTCGCTTGCCGGCCGCGTCGATGGCGGTGACATCGCCCTGGACCACCTTGATGCCCATGGCCCTGAGGCCCTGATAGCCCTTGGTGATCTCGCCCATCTGCTTGTAGCCGCCCAGCACCAGATTGGAGATGGGGCAGGAGATGAAGCTGGCGTTGCGCTCCACCAGCGTGACTTCGATGTTGCCGCCCCACATCTTCAGATAGTGGGCGGCGGTGCTGCCACCGAAGCCGCCGCCGATGACCACCACACGGCCAATCGAGGGGCCCGCATCGGTGCTGGCGCAGCCGGCCAGGGACAGGCCGGCCAGTGCCGAGCCGGCACCCAGCAGGCGACGGCGGGAAATCGAGTTCGTCGTCATGGTGTGCTCCTTCACTTCTGAGCGGGCTTCTGGGCGGCGAAATACTCCGCGATCAGCTTGATCTGCTCGTCCGAGTAGCCCTTGGCGATCTGGTGCATGATCGTCGTATTGGGAATGGCGCCCGCCTTGTAGGCGGCCATCAGGCCGACGATGTTGGCTGCCGGCACGCCGGCCAGCGGCTTCACATCCTTGCCCAGCGCGTTGCCGTTGGTGCCGTGACAGTTGGCGCAGGTGGCCGCCAGGTTGCGGGCCAGATTCACGTCGGTCTGGGCGGCGGCCCAAGTGGAGGTCAGGGCCAGGGTGGCCACAGCCAGCGTTCGGAACGGGCTCATGGGGCGGTACTCCTTGGTTGAGACGGACATATTGTGGCGGCAGGGCAAATGCGCAAATTCGGTGGGGGTGATGGGCGCCGAACGGGCGGGGACCATCGGGAAAAGCCGGCTCGGGCTTGCCAAGCCGGCGCCGATGGCATCAAATATCAGTGAACTCGAATCTACTGGCGCCTCCCGCGCCACGCCAATCGTGAAAACCCTTCCCATGATCGGCCAAAGCCTCGCCAGCGCCCTGACGGGCCTCACGGTGTGGCTCTTGTGCCTGGCCGCGCCCAGCGCCCACGCGCAAACCGCTCGGCTCTTCAAGGGTGCCGACCTGGCCCTGGGCGAAAAGCTGATCGCCGAGCACCAGTGCGCCGTTTGTCACGCGCGACGGGCCGGGGGCAACGGCAGCGGCATCTACCGCCCGCAGGGCAAGATCAACACCGCCGGCCTGCTGCGCGGCATGGTCGACTACTGCAGCACCGAACTCAATATGGGCTTGTTCCCGGAAGAGGTCACCGCCGTGGCGGCTGTGCTGGACCGCGACCATTACCGCTTCGAATCCAAGCCTGTGGCCAAGCCCTAGCCGGTGGTCGCCACTGGACCCGCAAGCCGGCGCGGCCGTACCGAGAATAGCGCCGAAGACTGTGCATATTCGTGGTTTCGAATAAACTGACGCGATGCCCACTGTGACCCCCGTTGGCGAACCCGAACTCGACCAGGACCGGGTCTTCGAGTCGGCTGCCGAGCTGTTTTCCATCCTGGCCACGCCGGTGCGCCTGAAGATCATCAGCGCGGTGTGCCAGGAAGAGAAGAATGTGTCGGAGCTGCTGTCGCTCATCGACACCACGCAGCCCAATATGTCGCAGCACCTGGGCACCCTGTACCGCAGCGGCATCCTGGCCAAGCGGCGCGAGGGCACGCAAATCTACTACCGTCTGCAAAGCGAACGCGTCGCCACCCTGTGCCGGGCCGTGTGCACCCAGGTGGCCATTGAGTTGGATGCGGTTGACGAGATCGAATCCGGCGACCGGCTGCTGCCTTCATCGCAGCGCTGAAGCGCGCCCCTCGGACATTCCCGAACAGCGGTGCCACGACGGCCGGGCTCGCGTAAGCTCCGCGCCTTTGAACCACGCCGAGCTGACGATGCAGTCCTCCACCTTCTCGAACGGAACCCAGGCCTCCAGGCCAACACCGCGCCCTTGGCTTCGCACCGTGGCGGCTTTGGGCCTTTCGGCCGTGCTGGCCGCCTGTGCCGGCTTGCAGCCGCCGGGGGCTACCAGCCGCGGGCCGGACCCAGCGGGGGTCATCGCGCCCAATGCCAACCTGCTGGTTCAGGGCATACCGCCCATACCCGCTTCGCTGGCCGCTCAGGTGGACAAGTACACCGATTTCCGCGGCCATGGATTCGTCACCTGGCACCCGACCAAGCCGGAGATGATCGTCACGCATCGCGCGCCGGGCTCCAGTGTCACCCACCTGTTCCGGCTGGCCCAACCCTTGGGTAGGCTCGAGCCCTTGACCGAAGGGCCAGACCCCGTGAGCTCGGCCCACTACGAACCCAAGGAAGGCCGCTTCCTCATCTATGCGCGCGCCACGGGCGGCAACGAGGTTTCCCAGTTGTATCGGCTGGATTTGCCCTCGCGCCAGTCCACCTTGCTGACCAATCCGGATGAGCGCCACGCCTTCGAAACCTGGTTCAGCAAGAGCGGCCGCTTCCTGTTCAGCTCGGTGCCGCTGGACCGCACGGCCCGCGGCGGTACGCGCACCGCGGTCAGCACCGTGCTGCGCACCATGGACCCGATGGACCCCAGCAGCGTGAAGACCCTGGCCGAGCTGCCGGGCACCGGCTGGAACGCGGGGACGCTGTCCAAGGACGAGAAGACCCTGACCATCAACCGCTACATCTCGGCCAATGAATCACAGGTGTGGTTGATGGATGTGGACACCGGACAGCGCCGCCAGGTGCTGCCCGAGCCCGGTTCGACTGTTCGTGGCGTGCACGCGGTCTCGCGCTTTCTGCCCGATGGTTCGGGCCTCCTGGTGGCCACCGACCGCTTCGGCGAATTCCGCGAGCTGGCGACCTTCGACTTCAAGACGAGCGCGCTCAAGCGCATCACCGGGCATATTCCTTGGGATGTGGCGGGCGCGGCGATGAGCTATGACGGCAAGCTGCTGGCCGCTGCCGTCAATGTGGACGGCAAGGACGAGCCGCGCTTTTTCGATCCGACCCACGACTGGGCCGAGCGTTCGTTCAAGGGCCTGCCCGACGGCAGCGTGGGCGCCATGCGTTTTCACAAGAAGCAGGCCCTGGCCGCCTTCGGCGTGAACAGCGCCAAGGGCCCCGGCCAGATCTACACCTTGGATGCGGGAAGCGGCAAGGTGACGCAATGGACCAAGGCCTACGCGCACCCCGAGCTGGATGTCGCCTCGTTCGGCGAGCAGCAGATCATCCGTTGGAAGAGCTTCGACGGCCGAACCATTTCAGGCCTCATCTCACGGCCGCCGGCCAAGTTCAGTGGCAAGCGCCCGGTGCTCATCAACATCCACGGTGGGCCCGAGGCGCAGGCCAAGGTGGGTTTCCTTGCACGCAACCAGTACTACGTGCAGGAACTGGGGATCACCCTCATCCAGCCCAATGTGCGCGGCTCAACCGGCTACGGCAAGACCTTCGTGGCGCTGGACAACGGGCGCCTGCGTGAAGACTCGGTCAAGGACATCGGCGCGCTGCTGGACTGGATTGCGCAGCAGCCGGATCTGGACGCCTCCCGCGTGCTGGTCACCGGCGGCAGCTACGGCGGCTACATGAGCCTGGCCGTGGCCACGCACTACGCCGACCGCATCGCCGGCAACATCGATGTGGTGGGCATTTCCCACTTCGTGACCTTCCTGGAAACCACCGAGAGCTACCGTCGCGACCTGCGCCGCGTGGAATACGGCGATGAGCGCGACCCGGCCATGCGCGAGTTCTTGCACAACATTTCGCCGCTGACCAACGCGCACAAGATCCGCAAGCCGATGTTCGTGGTGCAGGGCAAGAACGACCCGCGCGTGCCCTGGACCGAAGCCGAGCAGATCGTGGCCAAGGCGCGCGCCAACGGCACACCGGTGTGGTACCTGCGAGCCGAAAACGAGGGCCATGGATTCGCGCGCAAGGAGAACGCGGACTTCCAGTTCTACTCGACCATCCTGTTCATGCGCGAGACCATCCTGAAGTGAGTCCTTTGCGTGGAGGTGTCGCCTACTGCGACACCTCTACCCATTGCGCCTGTGCCAGCTCCACCAGGCGGACCACGGGCAGGCGCACCGCCGAGTTCACCGAGCCGGCAGCCGGCACCACCTCGTCAAATGCCCTGAGGGAAACATCGGCGTAGACCTTCAAGGGATGCGCCAGGCCAAAGGGGCACACGCCCCCCACCGGGTGACCGGTCCAGTGCGCCACCTCGTCGGCACTGAGCATCTTGGCCTTGGCCTTGAAGCGGGCCTTGTACTTGGGGTTGTCGATCCGCGCATCCCCGCCAAGGACCAGCAGGATCACCTCCTCACCCCACCACAGCGACAGCGTCTTGGCGATCTGACCGGTGGCCACGCCGTGAACGGCTGCGGCCTCGGCAACCGTGGCGGTGCGTTCGGGGGTTTCGATGATGCGCAGGTCGGGTGCGTGATGCGCCAGAAAGGTGCGGACGGATTCAAGGCTCATGGTTCGAGGTGGGTTTGGTGCGCAGCCCATCGCCCCTGATCAGACTTGGTGCATGTCGAAACCCAGACTGCCCAATTCTGGATCGGAATCGGGCTTCAGGACCCGGTTTCGCTTGGTATGCGAGTTGCTAAACCGGGTTATCCAATCCACTTCGGGGCTTCCCATGCAACTCAATCGACGTGTCCTGTTGACCAAAGGCGCCGTGGCCGGTGCCGCTGGAGCCGCGCTGGCCGCGCCGTCCATCGTGACGGGGTTCGCCTTTCTACATGGACGGCCCGGGTAGCGCCACGGACCTGGCCAAGCGGGTGGAAGCCATGTCCGGTGGCCGCATGAAGATCCAGGTGTTCGGCGCCGGTGAGCTCGTGCCGGCCTTCGAGGGGTTTGACGCCGTTCGCGCGGGCACGGTCGAGATGAACCACGCCAACGCCTACTTCTGGACGGGCAAGACCTTTGCCGCCCAGTACTTCACCGCTGTGCCCTTCGGCATGAATTTCCAGGGTATGAACGGTTGGCTCTATGACGGCGGGGGTCAAGAGTTGTGGAACGAGGTCTACGCCCCCTTCGGCATGATCGCCATGCCCTGCGGCAACACCGGCGTGCAGATGACCGGTTGGTTCAAGAAGGAAATCAACACCGTGGCCGACTTCAAGGGCCTGAAGATGCGCATCCCCGGGCTGGCCGGCAAGGTGTACGCGGCCTTGGGTGTGGACGTGAAGGTCCTGCCAGGCGGCGAGATCTTCCCGGCACTGGAGCGCGGTGTGATCGACGCGGCCGAGTTTGTCGGCCCCTTCCAGGATCGGCGCCTGGGTCTGCACAAGGCGGCCAAGTACTACTACACCACCGGCTGGCACGAGTCGGCCACGGTGAGCGAACTGCTCATCAACAAGGCCGCCTGGGACAAGCTTCCCAAGGATCTGCAGGCCATCGTGAGCAATGCGGCTGCTGCATGCAACGTGATCAGCGAAGGCTGGTGCCAGAAGGCCAATTCGGATGCGATGGAAGACCTGATCAAGAACCACAAGGTGGTTGCCAAGCCGCTGCCCGACGGCGTGATCAAGGCCCTGCGCACCGAAACCGACAAGGTGCTGGCCGAAGCCGTGGCCAAAGACCCGCTGGTCAAGAAGGTGCACGACTCCTACTTCTCCTTCAAGGCCAAGTTCGACCGTTGGAGCGAGATCAGCGAAGAGGCCTACCACGTCAAGGTGCGCGGCTGAGGCTGCGCCTTGCTTCTGCTCCTGCCTGAGGCCCGCTCGCCTGAGCCGGGGGCCCGGGCATTCGTCCATTCCGATTTCGAAAGCATCCCCGTATGGAACGCGCGGTTGTAGCCGTGGAGACCTTCATCGACGGCGTGGGCAAGCTCACCCTGTGGATCGCCCTGCTGATGATCGGCCTGGTCGCCACCAATGTGCTGCTGCGCTATTCCATGAGCTTGGGCTCGGTGTGGGCGCAAGAGTTGGAGTGGCACCTTCTGGCCGCGCTCATCCTCCTGGGGATCTCGTATGCGCTGCAGCGCGGGGACAACGTGCGGGTGGATGTCTTCTATGCCGGCTATTCCCCGCGCCGCAAGTACGTCGTCGACCTGGTGTCTTTGGCGCTCTTGCTGGCGGTCAGCCTGCTGTTCATCAAGCTGTCCATCCCCTACGTGATGCAGTCTTACAGCATCGGGGAGCGCTCACCCGACCCCGGCGGCATCCCCTACCGCTGGGTCATCAAGGCCTTCATTCCCCTGGGCTATGTCCTGGTGTCGCTTCAGTGCGCGGCGGCGCTGGCGCGCCGGGTCTTGCAGGAGCGCAGCCGTGTTTGAGTTGCAAACCTATGCGCTGATGATGTTGGCAGCCTTCTTCGTGCTGCTGATGATCGGCATTCCCGTGGCCACCACCTTGGCGGTGGTGGGTTTTGTCTTCGGCTGGCTGGGTTTTGGAGACACCCTGTTCAACCTGCTGGCTGCACGCTTTTATGGCATCGTGGCCGGGTACCAGTGGATGGCCATTCCGCTGTTCGTGTTCATGGGCGTGATGCTCGAGAAGTCACGACTGGCGGACGACCTGCTGGACGTGATGGGTCTGGTGGCCGGTGGCGTGAATGGCGGCATGGGTGTGGGCATCATCCTGTTCGGTGTGCTCATGGGGGCGACCACCGGCATCGTGGGCGCCACCGTCATCACCCTGGGCCTGCTGACCCTGCCGACGCTGATCCGTCGCGGCTACGACAAGGGCCTGGCCTGCGGTGCCATTTGCGCCTCAGGTACCTTGGGTCAGATCATCCCGCCCAGTCTCATCCTGATCCTGCTGTCGGACATCATGCAACTGTCGGTGGGTACGCTGTTTGCAGCGGCCGTGATGCCGGGCCTCATGCTGGCGGGCTTGTACATCGTTTACTTGCTCGTGCGCGGCTGGATGAACCCGAGCCTGATGCCGCCCATTCCCATCCAAGAGCGGATGCTGGTCAGCCGCGGTGAACTGCTCAAGCGCTTCTGGAAGGTGGTGGTGCCACCCATCCTGCTGGTGGTCTCGGTGCTGGGGGCCATTGTGGGCGGCGTGGCCGCACCCACCGAAGCGGCCTCGATGGGTGCGGTGGGATCGGTGCTGATCACCCTGTTGGCCGGTCGCCTGAGCCTCAAGACGCTCAAGGAGACGGCTCTGGAGACCTCCAAGATCACCGCCATCATGATGTTCATTCTGATGGCCGCGCAGGTGTTCGCCCTGGCCTTCCGTGGCCTACAGGGTGAAGAGCTCATCACCAAGATGTTCGAGTGGCTGCCCGGTGGCGTGAACAGCGACATCTGGTTCATGATGCTCCTGATCTTCGTGCTGGGGTTCTTCATCGAGTGGATTGAGATCAGCTACATCGCCGTGCCGCTGTTCATGCCGGTGCTGCTCTCACAGGGGGTAGACCCGGTGTGGCTGGCCATGCTCATCACCGTGAACCTGCAGTCCTCCTTCCTGACCCCACCGTTTGGCTGGGCGCTGTTCTACCTCAAGGGCGTGGCGCCACCGGAGGTGACGATCAAGGACATCTATCGGGGTGTGGTGCCCTTCATCGTGCTGCAGGGTATCGCCCTGGCCCTGGTGTTCTTCTATCCACAAATCGCGTTGTGGCTGCCCAAGGTGATTGGTTGGGATTGATCGCGCCGCTGCGCGGCAAACTCGGCATGCGGTTAGGGTTCGGCCCTCGAACACAACCGATGCCGCCTGGCCTGACGGAGGGCCTGGGCATCCAGGAGCCTTGAGCATGCAATCGATCTACGGTACCCGCGGCATGGCCGTGGCCCCCCACTCTCTGGCGGCGCAGTCGGCCGTGGACGTGTTGCGCGAAGGTGGCAATGCGCTGGAGGCCATGGTGGCCGCCGCGGCCACCATCGCCGTGGTGTACCCGCACATGAACGCCATCGGCGGTGATGGCTTCTGGGTGATCCGAGGGCCCAACGGCGTGCCCGGGGGCATCGACGCCAGCGGGCGCAGCGCCCGCACCGCCACGCGCGACTGGTATGCGCAGCGCGGGATCACCGGCAGCATCCCTTTTCGCGGCGGCGTGGCCGCGCTGACCGTGGCGGGTACCGTCAGTGGGTGGGGCGCGGCGCATCGCCTGTCGCAGCAGTCCCTGGGCGGGCGGCTGCCGTTGTCGCGCCTCTTGGGCGACGCCATCCACCTGGCCAGCGCCGGCATGCCCACCACGCTCAGCCAAAGCGCGCTCACGGCCGCCAAGCGCGCCGACATCGAACACGCGCCGGGCTTTGTCGAGACCTTTCTGCCCGGTGGCGCCGTGCCCCAGCCCGGGCAATGGTTCAAACAGCCGCGTCTGGCCGCCACGCTGCAGCGCATCGCGGTAAAGGGCACCGACGAGTTCTACCGCGGCAAGCTGGCGCATCAGATGGCCGGCGAACTGCAGGCCGTGGGCAGTCCCTTGAGCCTGGAGGACTTGAAGGCCCATCAAGCGAGTCTGGTGGACCCGCTGACGCTCAGTGCCCACGGCGCACGCCTGCACAACATGGTGCCGCCCTCGCAAGGGGTGGTCTCGTTGATGATCCTGGGCCTGATGGAGCGCATGCTCAAGGTGCAGGACTGGCGCCAGGGCGCAGAAAGTGCAGCCTTCGTGCATGCGCAGGTGGAGGCCACCAAGCGCGCCTTCAAGGTGCGCGATGCGCACCTCACCGACCGCGCCTTCATGAAACTGCGGGCGCAAGACCTCTTGGCGCCGGCCTTCCTGGATGAGTTGGCGGCCGACTACGACCCCCAACGCGCGCTGCCCTGGGGCCGGCTCACCGACCCCGGCGACACCATCTGGATGGGCGTGATCGACCGCCATGGCGTGGCCGTGTCCTTCATTCAGAGCATCTACCACGAGTTTGGCAGTGGCGTGGTACTCCCCGACACTGGCGTGAATTGGCAAAACCGAGGTTGCAGTTTCAGCCTCCAGCCTGAGCACATCAACACGTTGGAGCCGGGCAAGAAGCCCTTTCACACCCTCAACGCCGCCTTGGCCCAGTTCGGCGATGGCCGTTTCATGGTCTATGGCACCATGGGTGGCGACGGTCAGCCCCAGACGCAGGCCACCATCTTCAACCGTTGGCGCCACTTTGGCGATCACCCGCAGCAGGCCATCTCGCGCCCACGCTGGCTCTTGGGTCGCACCTGGGGCAACGCCAGCGACACGCTCAAGCTGGAATCACGCTGGTCGCCTGAGGTGGTGGCGCAGTTGCGCCGTTGGGGCCATGAAGTCGAAACCATCGGCGCCTGGGACGAGGCTGTGGGCCATGCCGGCATGCTGGTGCGGCATGCCAACGGCGTGCTCGAAGGTGGATTCGATCCGCGTTCGAACGGGGCGGTGGCGGCGTTTTGAACCCCGCAACCCGCCGACGGCTACCATCACCGTCTACAGACTTCATCACCCTCATCACCATGCACCAGACGACAGACACGCTCACCTCGCGTCGCCACCCGGCAAGCCCCACGGCGTTTCTTGCCTGTTGCGTGTGGGCCGCACTGTTGAGCGTCGGCCCCGCCCTGGCCCAGGCGCCCATTGCCCATGCCGACGCCAACCAGCGCACCCCCACCTTCTCGAAGGACCTGGTGGCCGCCACCGCGGCGCCTGCCGTGGTGGTGCAAGCCACGGCCTTGGTGCGCGGACTCAAGAATGCCTGGTCGCTGGCCTGGCTGCCCAACGGTGACATGCTGGTGACCGAGCGGGGCGGTACCCTGCGCCGCATCACCGCCGACTTCCAGCTCGACCCCAAGCCGATCGAAGGTGTGCCAGCCGTGAAGGCTGCGGTCCAGGCGGGTCTTTTCGATGTGGTGCCGCATCCGCAGTACGCCAGCAACGGCTGGTTGTACTTGGCCTACGCGGAACCTTCGCCTACCGACGACGGGGAGTACGGCACCGCCCTGATGCGGGCACGCCTGAAGGACGGTCGTCTGGTCGACCAGCAAAAGCTCTTCGCCATGAGCCCGAAGTCCCGGCGGGGGTTTCACTTGGGCGGGCGCATCGTCTTCGATGGCAAGGGCTACCTGTACCTCACGCTGGGCGACCGGGGCGAGATGCCGCGCGCCCAAGCCCCGCGTGATCATGCAGGCTCGGTGATCCGGTTGCACGATGATGGTCGGGTGCCCGCCGACAACCCCTTTGTGGGCCGGCCCGATCAATTGCCGGAGGTCTTCAGCCGCGGCAACCGCAACATCCAGGGCGCTGCGCTGCACCCGAGCACGGGCGAGCTGTGGACGCACGAGCACGGGCCCCAGGGGGGCGATGAACTCAACATCATCCGCGCAGGCCGAAACTACGGTTGGCCCATCATCACCTATGGCGTGAACTACGTGACGGGCACGAAGATCGGCGAGGGCACGGCGCGCGAAGGCCTGGAGCAGCCGCTTCACGTGTGGACCCCCTCCATCGGCGTGTCGGGCATGGCCTTCTACACCGCCAATGCCATCCCTCAATGGAAAGGCAGCCTGCTCCTGGGTGGCCTGAGCGGGCAGAGCCTGGTGCGCTTGGTGATGGACGGCGAACGGGTATTGCGCGAAGAGCGCTTGCTGTTTGGCGAAGTGGGCCGTGTGCGCGACGTGCGGGTCGGGCCCGATGGCTGGGTGTACCTGCTCAATGATGCGCCCGACGGCGCACTGTGGCGGGTGCAGCCGCGCTGAGGCGGAGCAACCAGGTTCCGGCAGGTGTCTTTACTTCGTAAAAACCGGAATTTTCTTCAAAAAGAAGATGGTTTATTCGAAGTATTGGAATCTGCACACTGAGGGTTTGGGCGTGCGCTGGCCACGCCTTCACCTCCTTGGAACCGCACATGCAATCCGTTGCTCCTCATTGGCTGTGGGCCTTTTTCATCCTGTCGGTCTTGGCCGCGCTGTTCATCGACTTCGTGGTGCTGAAGAAGCAGGGCGCGCACGAGGTCTCGGTGAAGGAGGCGTTGAACTGGTCGATCATCTGGGTCCTGTTGTCCTTCGCCTTCAACGGCCTGTTCTGGTGGGCCGTCTACGAAGAGCACGGCCTGCAGACCGCCAACACGCGCAGCATGGAATTCCTCACGGGCTATCTCATCGAGAAGAGCCTGGCGGTGGACAACATCTTCGTGTTCCTGATGATCTTCACCTATTTCGCGGTGCCGCCGGCGTTCCAGAAGCGGGTGCTGATGATCGGCATCGTGGGTGCCATCGTGTTGCGCACGGTGATGATCCTGTTGGGCTCCTGGCTGATCAGCGAGTTCCACTGGGTGCTCTATGTGTTCGGCGCTTTCCTTCTGCTCACGGGCATCAAGATGTGGTGGGCCGCCGGCAAGGAACCCGACCTGGAGAGCAACCCGGCGCTCAAACTGCTGCGCCGGGTGATGCCGGTCAGCCGGCGCTTCGATGAAGAGAAGTTCTTCACCGTGGAGAACGGAAAGCGCGTGGCCACGCCGCTGTTCCTGGTGATTGCGCTGGTGGGCTTGACCGATGTGATCTTCGCGGTCGACAGCATTCCGGCCATCTTCGCCATCACCACCGACCCCTTCATTGTGCTGACCTCCAACATCTTCGCCATCCTGGGTCTGCGGGCGATGTACTTTCTGCTGGCGGCGGTGGCGGCCAAGTTCCACCTGCTGAGCTACGGTCTGGCGGTCATCCTGGCCTTCATTGGCACCAAGATGCTGCTGATCGATGTGGTGAAGATCCCGGTGGTGGTGTCGCTGGGCATGGTGGTGGCCATCCTGGCGGTGACGATGGTGGCCAGCTTGAAGACCGCGCCGAAGCTGCCCGCGCGCACCGAGGGCTGAGGGCTGAGGGCCAACAAGGGCAGCCGACAGAAGGGACCCAGGGCGCGCGCGGCGGGCGCCGGGCCTCAGACCGGCATGGCCAGCGGCAGATTGACCAACAGGTTTTGGGGCTTGAGCCGCACCTGTCCATCGGCGGTGCGGCACAGCGCCAGATACACGGGTCGGCCCGCCATCTCCGGCAAAGCCTGAGCCGCATCGCTGAAGCGCAGGGCGAACAGGCTGATGAGGCGCGAGCGCCGTTCGGCATCGACCTCACGGCCTTCGTAGAGGTCGTTGAGCAAAGCGGTGGCGTCGGCGTCCAGCCCCACATGCCATCGCCAGCGCTCATCGTCGATGCGCGACAGCGGCGTGATCTGCACCTCCACTCCGAGGAGGTGCTGCACCCAGCGTTGCAGGACCCGGCACAGCGCGCCCAGGCCTGAGTCGGCGCGGGCCATGGTGAACTGCAGGCCGTGCCCCAAGTCCTGCTGCACTTCGTGTCGCAGGTCCAGCAGGAAGTCGTGCTCGCGCGGACCTTGCGCGGCGCGCCAGTAGTCGGCGCCGTTGTCGCGCGTGAGCACCTTCATCTGCGCTGCTCGGATGGGCGCCTGCGCCTGTGCCAACAGGCGACCGAGTTCACCGAAGCCGCCCGTCTCGTTGAGCAGGTCCAGCGTTGCGGCATCACCGGCCAGCGGCACGCCGTCCACAGTGGTCACTCGCTGCGGCCGGAACAGCAGTTCGCCGGCGCGCGCTTCTAGGGCATCGTCCACGTCGCGCAGCACGTGCCGCACGATGGCCTGTGCCATGGCTTGCATGAAGGGTGGCGCCAGGCTGACGCGGGCGCTGCGGACCTGCTGCAGGTAGCACGCCTCCAGGCTGCCCGCAGCCATCAAGGCGTCTCGAAAGGCCAGGAATGCGCGGTAGTTGTCGGCGGCATCCGCATCGGCCAGGGTCTGCAGACGCGGTTCGGCCACGACCGTCATCGGGTCTTCGACCAGTGCATGGTGCAGCCTGCGCTCGGCCGCACACGACTCCCGCACCAGTGCCAGCTCAGGGCCGTCCAGAAAGCGGGCCAGCCAAGCTGCGGTGGGTTGCAGTTGGCCCTGGTCGTGGATGCGCAGCCGGTCCCAGCCGGCCGAAGGCCAGAAATTGCTCATGGGACTGCAGTGTAGGCAGCCCCGCTCAGCGGTCGGTGTGTCCTGTCTTGGGTGGCTCAGCCGGGGGGCTTGCGGCGGTCTGGGCTTGTGCCGTGGATGGGAGCGCGGTGGTGGGGGTCGGCGTCGGATCACTGGGCGTCTGGCTGGTATCCGGCGGCACGATGGGCAGGCGCACCAGAATGGCCGTGCCCTCGCCCGGCTGGGATTCAATCTTCAGGCTGCCGCGCAGTGCCTGCACCCGCTCGAGCATGCCGCGCAGGCCGTGGCTTTCCGGGGTTTCGCTGCTCAGGACCTCGAAGCCCACGCCGTCGTCCATGATTTCCAGTTCTGCTGCATCCGGTGCACGCAGGTCCAAGGTCACGTGCACCACCGATGCCTGGGCATGCTTGCGCACATTGTTCAGCGCCTCCTGCGTCACCCGGTACAGCGCGGTGGCCACGGGTTTGGGCAAGTGCTCGGACCGCTCTTCGGCCAACAGTTGCAGGTCGATGTTCAGGCCATGGGACTCGCGCATGCGCTGGGCCAGCAGGCGCAGGCCCAAGGCCACGCCGAAGTCG
>RFTU01000110.1 GCA_009923315.1 Betaproteobacteria bacterium | reverse complement strand
CAATGCCGACATCACCATCAAGGCCACCGGCTACCAGTGGAAGTGGGGCTACGACTACCTCAAGGGTGAAGGCGAGGGGATCAGCTTCCTGGCCACGCTGGACGCCACCCACCGCATGATGAGCGACAGCGGCAAACCCGAGGCCATCGACAACTACCTGCTCAAGGTGGACAACGCCGTGGTGGTGCCGGTGGACAAGAAGATTCGCGTCATCACCACCGCCAACGATGTGATCCACGCCTGGGCGGTGCCGGCCTTTGCCGTCAAGCAGGACGCCATCCCCGGCTTCGTGCGCGACGCCTGGTTCCGCGCCGAGAAGATCGGCGACTACTACGGTCAGTGCCAAGAGCTTTGCGGCAAGGAACACGCCTACATGCCCATCCATGTGAAGGTGGTCTCGCAGGAGGACTACACCAAGTGGGTGGACGCGGAGAAGAAGAAGGCCGCGGCCAAGGCCGACGACCCCAACAAGGAATGGAAGCTGGCCGAACTCCTGGCCCGCGGCGAGAAGGTCTACAACGCCAACTGCGCGGCCTGCCACAAGGCCGACGGCGCCGGCGCCGGTCCCATCAAGGGCCTGGTGGGCTCCAAGATCGTGCTGTCCGACGACAAGTCGCAGCAGATCGGTGTGCTGCTCAACGGCGCCGGTGGTGGCTCCATGCCCGCCTGGAAGCAGCTGTCCGACACGGAAATCGCCGCGGTGATCACCTACACCAAGAATGCCTGGTCCAACCAGACCGGCCAGCTGGTGCAGCCCGCTGAGATCAAAACCGCCCGCAAGTAACCCCAGACTCAAGTCTCGAAGGAAAACTCATGAGTGCAGTTCTCGACCATCACGGCCACTCCGGCCATGACGATCACGCGCATGATCACCCGCATGGCTGGCGTCGCTGGGTCTTCGCCACCAACCACAAGGACATCGGCACGCTGTACCTGCTGTTCAGCTTTGCGATGCTGATGATCGGTGGGCTGTTGGCGCTGTTCATTCGCCTGGAACTGTTCCAGCCGGGCTTGCAGTATTTCAACCCTGAACTGTTCAACCAGTTCACCACCATGCATGGCCTGATCATGGTGTTCGGCGCCATCATGCCGGCCTTCGTGGGCTTTGCGAACTGGATGATCCCGCTGCAGATCGGCGCAGCCGACATGGCCTTTGCGCGGATGAACAACTTCAGCTTCTGGCTGATGATCCCCGCAGGCATCATGCTGGTCAGCAGCTTCTTCATGCCCGGTGGCGCGCCCGCCGCGGGCTGGACGCTATACGCGCCGCTGACGCTGCAGATGGGCCCCTCGATGGACGCCGGCATCTTCGCCATGCACATCCTGGGCGCGTCATCCATCATGGGCTCGATCAACATCATCGTGACCATCCTGAACATGCGCGCACCGGGCATGACGCTCATGAAGATGCCCTTGTTCGCCTGGACCTGGCTGATCACCGCCTACCTGCTGATCGCGGTGATGCCCGTGCTGGCCGGCGCCATCACGATGACGCTGACCGACCGCCACTTCGGCACCAGCTTCTTCAACCCCGCCGGCGGCGGTGACCCGGTGATGTACCAGCACATCTTCTGGTTCTTCGGTCACCCCGAGGTCTACATCATGATCCTGCCGGCCTTCGGCATCGTGTCGGCCATCATCCCGGCCTTCGCGCGCAAGCGGCTCTTCGGCTACACCTCGATGGTGTACGCCACGGCCTCCATCGCCATCCTGTCCTTCATCGTGTGGGCCCACCACATGTTCACCACCGGCATGCCGGTGACGGGGCAGCTCTTCTTCATGTACGCGACGATGCTGATTGCCGTGCCCACGGGCGTGAAGGTGTTCAACTGGATCGCCACGATGTGGAAGGGCTCGATGAGCTTCGAGACCCCGATGCTGTGGTCCGTGGGCTTCCTCTTCGTGTTCACGATGGGCGGCTTCACTGGCCTGATCCTGGCCATGGCGCCGATCGACATCCAATTGCAGGACGGCTACTACGTGGTGGCGCACTTCCACTATGTGTTGGTGGCGGGTTCGCTCTTCTCCATGTTCGCCGGCGTGTACTACTGGGGCCCGAAGTGGACCGGTGTGATGTACAGCGAAACCCGCGGCAAGATCCACTTCTGGGGTTCGTTGATCTTCTTCAACATCACCTTCTTCCCGATGCACTTCCTGGGCCTGGCCGGCATGCCCCGCCGCTACGCCGACTACCCGATGCAATTCGCTGATTTCAACGCGATCGCTTCGGTGGGTGCCCTGGGCTTCGGTCTGATGCAGGTCTACTTCTTCGTCTTCGTCGCACTGCCCATGATGATGGGCAAGGGCCAGAAGGCCCCGCAGAAGCCCTGGGAAGCCGCTGAAGGGCTGGAGTGGGAAGTGCCCTCGCCGGCGCCGTTCCACACCTTTGAAACGCCGCCCAAGCTGGACGTCACCGCCACCAAGGTGATCGGCTGATCGACCCGAGTGGCCACACGCGGACGACGATCTTGATGATGCTGAGCGACGAGCAGAAACGGGCCAACCGCCGGCTGGGCTTGATCCTGGCCACGGTGGCCTTGGCCTTTGCGGTCGGGTTCGCGGTCAAGATCGTCTGGCTGGGTCGCTGAGGGCTTGGCTGAAGGCTGTGATGACCCGCCCCGACCGCCCAAAGCCCAACCCCTTGCGCCTGGACAACCGGCGCATGGTGGGCAAGCTCGTGGTCATGGCCGGGCTGATGTTCGGTTTCGGCTACGCGCTGGTGCCCATCTACCGCGCGGTGTGTGACGCCCTGGGGGTCAATGTGCTGTCGGTGTCCGAGCGCATCGGCTCGGGCCAGTCCACGCCTGGGCAGGCTGCGCAGGCGCTGGCCAACTCGCAGGTCGACCGTTCGCGCCTGATCACGGTGGAGTTCGACGCCAACGCGCGCGGCCCCTGGGATTTCAAGCCGGCGCAGCGCTCGATGCAGGTGCACCCGGGTGAGCTCACCACGGTGATGTACGAGTTCCGCAATGTGCAGGACCGCACCATGGCCGCGCAGGCCATCCCCAGCTACGCACCGATGCAGGCCTCGCCGCACTTCAACAAGCTCGAGTGCTTCTGTTTCAACGAGTACACCCTGGCCCCGGGCGAAAGCCGCGCCTGGCCGGTGGCCTTCGTGATCGACCCCAAGCTGCCCAAGGACGTCACCACCATCACGCTGTCCTACACCTTCTTCGAGGTCAAGGGCAAGGGCACGAAGGCGGCGGCTGCACCGGCCGAGCGCCTGGGGTCTTGATGGAGCCGGCCGTGAACGCCACGCCTGAGACCGGTGAGTTCAAGGATGCCGTGGCCCGCAAGGGGTCACTGCTGCAGACCCTCAAGGCGGTGGCCTGGTCCTTTCTGGGCATCCGCCGCTCAGACGGCTATGCGCAGGATGTCTCCCAGCTCAACCCCTTGCACGTGATCGCCGCCGGCCTGCTGGCCGCTGCCGCGTTCGTCCTGGGCGTGTGGTGGCTGGTGAACTGGATCGTCGCCAGCGGTGTGGCGCAAACTTGATTTTGGTACGAGGAGAAGACACGATGTCCGCAGCGACACCCCACGGCGCAACGCCGTACTACTACATCCCGGCGCCTTCCCGCCATCCGGTGATGGCCGCCATTGGCCTGTTCTTCGTGATCCTGGGTGCCGGGCAATGGGTCAACGGGGCCGACTGGGGCCAGTACTCGCTGCTGTTCGGCCTGGTGTGGTGGGCCGTGGTGCTCAAGCAGTGGTTCGGCCAGGCCATCGCCGAAAGCGAAGGCGGTCTGTACGGTGAGCGCATCGACACGTCCTTCCGCTGGAGCATGAGCTGGTTCATCTTCAGCGAGGTGATGTTCTTCGCCGCTTTCTTCGGCGCGCTGTATTGGGCTCGCGTGCACTCGGTGCCCATGCTCGGCAACCTCGAACATCAACTGCTGTGGCCCGACTTCAAGGCCATCTGGCCCAGTGCCGGTGGCGTGACGGCCTCGCCGGGCGGCATCACCGAGCCGTTTGCCACCATCGGCCCCTGGCCCCTGCCCACCATCAACACGGCGCTGCTGCTCACCTCGGGCGCCACGCTCACCGTGGCCCACCACGCGCTGATCGCCGGCAACCGGGGCAAGACCATCCTGTGGATGTGGATCACCGTGCTGCTGGGCGCCACCTTTCTGTTGGTACAGGGTTACGAATACGCACACGCCTACCGCGACCTGAACCTCAAGCTCAGCTCGGGCATCTTCGGCTCGACCTTCTTCATGCTCACCGGCTTCCACGGCTTTCACGTGTTCGTGGGCATGTTGATGCTGCTGTTCATCACGCTGCGCCTGCAAAAGGGCCACTTCACCAGCGAGCGCCACTTCGGTTTCGAAGGCGCAGCCTGGTACTGGCACTTCGTGGACGTGGTGTGGCTGGGCCTGTACTTCCTGGTCTACTGGCTCTAAGGCCTGGGGCCCGCGGCTGGCCCCCAGCGCAGCAACCGTTCAAAGGGCGCCCCTGGGCGCCCTTTGGCTTGTCCACCGGATGCCAGCCCGGGCCGCGCGGGCCGGTGTGCTGCGGCGCCCCACGCAGGCCGGCTCAGCGGTTGACCGGCAAGCCCGAAGGCTGCACCCAGCCCATCCAATAGGAAAACAGCACGAACAAGAACAGGGCGATCGACAAGCCCACCCGAAGGGCCAGGGCGCGCGCCATCTTGCTGTCGCGCCCATCGCCATCACGGGACTTTCTCAGCATGAACACCCCGGCACTGGCCAAAGCGGCGATGATGCCCACCAGGGCCAAGGCGATCAGCAGTTTCATGTCCTCATTGTCACATCCGGTCAATAGCGGTGGCAGCGCTCGCGCAAAGCGCTGGCTGGTGCGCCTGCTGCTGCCTGCAGCTGCTGCGGCCATGGCGCTGCTGACCGCCGCGTTGGGCTTTTGGCAACTCGACCGTGCGCGGCAAAAGGACACGATCGCAGCCTCCATTCAAGCCAAGGCACGCATGCCGCTGCTGCAGGCCTCGGACCTGCAGGACGACCAGCAGATTCACCGCGTCGCGCAAGTGGTCGGGCGCTGGAGGCCCGACACCACGATCTTTTTGGACAACCGCCCCATGGCCGGCCGTGCCGGCTTCATCGTGTTGACCGCCTTGGACTTGCCTGACGGCCGCACGGTGCTGGTGCAGCGTGGCTGGCAGCCGCGCGACATCCGTGACCGCACCCTCACCCAACCCGTGCCCACGCCGGCGGATCAAGCGGTGTGCGTGCGCGCCCGCGTGGCCCCTCCGCCATCGCGGTTGATGGACTTCGAAGGCGGCGCGCAGGCCACGGTTCGGCAGAATGTCGACCTGAAGTCCTATGCGGCCGAATTCGGCTTGCCCCGTCTGCTGCCCATCAGCCTTCAGCAGTTGGAACCCGCCCTTGGCTGCACGGCCGGCGATGGCGTGGATGTCTTGGAAGACGGCCTGCGCCGCGAGTGGACGGTGGTGGGGTCCAGCGCCGACAAGAACCGCGGCTATGCGCTGCAGTGGTTTTCGCTCAGCGCCTTGGTGGTGGGTCTGTTCATCTGGTTCCAGTGGCTGCGTCCCTGGAGGCAGCGGCGCACCTCTGCTTGACCCGATTGCGACTTGGCTGACATCGGCAAGGGTGATTGGGTGCGGCCCGTGGCAGCCTCGCCACCCCCTTGCAAATTGGCTTGTGCCAAGGCTTGTGGTTTGTCAGCAGGCGGGCCGTCGCTGCGGCCATTCACCAAAATGATGTCCAGCGGACTTTG
>RFTU01000109.1 GCA_009923315.1 Betaproteobacteria bacterium | reverse complement strand
TGGCGATGAAACGCGTTCCAACCGTTACCTCGCCGAGTTGCAGCAGGACATGTTCATCGAAATCAACCCGGCAGCGGCCAACGACCGTGGCATCCGCAATGGCGAATGGGTGTGGGTGACCATGCCCACCGGCGCCAAGCTGAAGGTGCGGGCGATGGTCACCGAGCGGGTGGACAAGACGACCACCTTCATGCCTTATCACTTTGCCGGTACCTGGCAGGGTGTGGACATGAAGAACTACTACCCGGCCGGCGCTGCGCCGATCGTGCGTGGTGAGGCCGTGAACACCGGCACCACCTATGGTTACGACATCATCACGATGATGCAAGAAACCAAGACCACGGTCTGCCAGGTCGAGCGGGCCGCTTGAGCTGAGTCAAGAAAGGAATTCGGAGTCAAACCATGGCACGAATGAAGTTCATATGCGATGCCGAGCGCTGCATCGAGTGCAACGGTTGCGTCACCGCCTGCAAGGCTGAGCACGATGTCCCCTGGGGGGTGAACCGCCGCCGCGTGGTCACCCTCAACGACGGCGTGGTCGGGCAGGAGCGCAGCATCTCGGTGGCCTGCATGCACTGCAGCGACGCGCCCTGCATGGCCGTGTGTCCGGTGGACTGCTTCTACCGCACCGACGACGGTGTGGTGTTGCACGACAAGGATGTGTGCATCGGCTGTGGCTACTGCAGCTATGCGTGCCCCTTCGGTGCGCCGCAGTTCCCCACCAATGGCACCTTCGGCCTGCGCGGCAAGATGGACAAGTGCACCTTCTGCGCGGGTGGCCCTGAGGCCAACGGCTCTGCGGCCGAAAACGAGAAGTACGGCCGCAACCGCTTGGCTGAAGGCAAGCTGCCCGTCTGCGCCGAGATGTGCTCGACCAAGGCTTTGCTGGGTGGCGACGGCGACGTCGTGGCCGACATCTTCCGCACCCGTGTGCTGCAGCGCGGCAAGGGCTCGGAGGTGTGGGGCTGGGGCACGGCCTATGGCAAACCCACCGGCGGAAAACCCGCCGAGGGGAGCAAGGCATGAAGCCGGGCGCCATCGTGGCGCTGGCCGTTGGCATCGGCACGGCGCTGATGGTGTCGGGCTGCGGTGAAAAGCCCCAGACCGCGACCCAGCGCAAGGTCGACGCCACCGCCTACAGCGGCTCTACCGTCAGCGGGTTCACAGAGCCGGGCTGGAAGGCCGGTGACAAGACCAGCTGGGAAGGCCAGATGCGCGAGCGCAACAAGGGTCAAAACGAGTACGGCCGTTGATGAGCGGTCCCGGGGCTCGCTGCGGCTTCGTCGCCTGGCGTGATGAGGCCGCCCGCGGGCCCCGATCAATTTGATGGAGTGGTGATGACACGTTTGTCTTCCTCCTTGTCCGGGCTGCGGGCATGGTTGGTGGGTGCGGTGCTGTGCGCCGTGGCCGCCGGTCAGGCCTGGGCCCAGGCCTCTGCCGCCCCGGCAGCCCCCGACAAGAACGGGCCGCCGGCGGGCTTTGTGGCCCCGGCCGAACCCAAGCCTGACGAAAACACGGCCCAGCGGGCCACGACCCAACCGGGCAACAACGCGCCCTTCTGGCGTGGTGTCCACGACTCGGGGACCGAGCCGGGGACCACCTCCTTGCCCGGCAAGGAAATGGGCGTTCTGGTGCAAAAGTTCACCCAGTATCCGGGCTCGGACTACACCAATGCGGGCGAAGCGTGGCGCCAGGTGCGCAACAAGATCATCATTCCCTACGGCGGGTCGCTGTTGTTCATCGTGGGCCTGGCCATTGCGCTGTTCTACTGGCGCGTGGGCAAGCTGGGTGGCCACAGTGTCGACACCGGTCGCGTGATCGAGCGCTTCACCCCCTTCGAGCGGGCGGCTCACTGGACCAACGCGATCACCTTTGTCACCCTGGCGGTGTCGGGCATCATCATCGCTTGGGGCAAGTATTTCCTGCTGCCCATCATCGGCAGTACCTTGTTCGGCTGGCTCACCTATCTGCTGAAGAACGTCCACAATTTCGCGGGCCCGCTGTTCGCCGTGTCCCTCGTGATCGTGTTCTTCACCTTCTTGAAGGACAACTGGCCGGCCAAGGGCGACCTGAACTGGCTGCTCAAAGGTGGCGGCCTGCTCAGCGGCCACGAAGTGCCCTCGCACCGGTTCAACGCCGCTGAAAAGTTGGTCTTCTGGGGCGGCGTGTTCTTCCTGGGCGCCATCGTGGTGGCTTCCGGCCTGTGGTTGGACAAGGTGATTCCAGGGTTGGATTACCTGCGCACCGACATGCAGGTTGCGCACATGGTGCATGGCGTGGCCACGGTGCTGATGATGGCCATGTTCGCGGGCCACATCTACATCGGCACCCTGGGCATGGACGGCGCCTACAAGGCCATGCGCACCGGCTATGTGGACGAGGCCTGGGCCAAGGAGCACCACGAGCTTTGGTATGACGACATCAAGGCCGGCAAGATTCCCGCGCAGCGGACCCCACCCGAGGCTGGTGGCCAAACCATGGCCAAGCCCAGCGCCTGATTGAATTGAGCACGGACTGAGGAGCAACGCGAGATGAAGACCTCGACAACCCTTCGCACCCTGTTGGCCCTGAGTGCAGCTGCCCTGGCCGCCACCGCCGCGGCCAAGCTGCCGCCCCCGAGCGACGAGGCCAAGGCCAAGGCCGCAGAAGCTGCAGCGAAGACGGCACATGGCAACAAGGTCGCGGACTACAAGCTGTGCCTGTCCATGAACGATGTGGCGGCGAAGTACATCGCGGCGCAGAAGAAGGCGGGCAAGCCCGTCACGCCGCAGCCCACACCGCCTTGCGCCGATCCGGGGCCCTTCGTGTACCAGCCCGCGGTGGCCGCAGCGCCTGCAGCCGCAGCAGCGCCGGCCGCCGGCGCCAAGCCCGGGGCCGCGCCCGCGGCTGCTGCCGCCCCAGCCGCTGCGGCAGCGCCCAAGAAGTCCTGAGCGCGCACGCCCGTCGCGCGCGCACAGGCCCGGCCGAGTCGACCGACACCTTGCACGACTGCAGCGCACCTTCGGGGGCAAACCGCGCCCCCGGCACCGAACGGCCACGCATCGACGTGGCCGTTGTGTTGGAACGAACCGCACAGCCCAATGCCTGGCAGGACTGGTCATTCCGGGTGATCGAGGTGGTGCCCAACGAACCCGCCTTCGGCCCGGAACGCCGCAAGGTGTTCGACGATGGGCGTGTCTCGCGCTGGTTGTATCCCGGCTTTACGCTGGAGCTGTTTGCCGACGAGTGCAAGGGCTACTTTCTCAACCTCACCTCCGGCAACCCCTGCTGGTTCGTGTCCTACCGCCCGGTGGATGGTGACGAATCGATGATGGAGGTGACCGCAGCCAGCGTGTCCTACATCGAAGCCGACCGCCGCTTGTTCGCCGGTGAACAGGTGGAGAGCGTGCCGCTGGCGCCTGAGTTGTGCCAGTGGCTGCAGACCTACACCAACGACCACTTCGTACCAGAGGAATCGCGCAAGGTGCGTGCGATGTCCTTCCTCAGCCCCGAGGAGCGGGAGCGCCAGGGCCGTCGCGCACGGGCGCAGTGGGGCGCCGGTGGCGAGTCCTGAAGCGGCCATGAAGAGCGGGCCACGCCGATGAGCAAGCCAGACGAGGACGAGGGCGGCTTCTTCTCGCGTTGGTCGCGCCGCAAGGCGCAGGTGCACCAGGGCGAGCCCGTGCCAGCCCAGGCCCCACCGGCGGCCGCCGTGGTCGCGGGCCCGGCCTCGGCGGCGCAAGAGTCGGTGGCGGCGCCGCCCTCATCCACGGCCATCGGAGCGGGCACCTCGGAGGCCGTGCCCGTACCCAAACCGACGCTGCAGGACGTCGAGCAACTCGATGCGAAGTCGGACTACCGGTCCTTCGTGGCGCCGGATGTCGACCCCGAGGTGCGCAACGCCGCCTTCAAGAAGCTGTTCCATTCCGACCCCCACTTCAATGTGATGGATGGGCTGGATGTCTACATCGACGACTACAACACGCCTAACCCCTTGCCGGTGGCCATCATGAAGACGCTCGTACAGGCTCGTGCGATGGGCTTGATCGACGACGAGCTCAAGGAGCAGGACCCGCCATCATCGGATGGCGACCCCAGCCACCAGGGTGAGCCGGCCTTGGAAGCCGAGTCGGCCGATACGGGCGACCAGCCCGATCAGCCCTCGGAAGCGCCTGCGCCCAGCGGCAGCGAGCCCGAGCTGGTGGAGGTCAAGCTGGTGCCGGATCAGGCCAGCAACGACGAGCCGGTCAGCGCAGCGTCCTCAACTGAGTCCATTGCTGCAGGAACCGTTGTTCCATTTCCACGCCGTCCAGGCACCGCAGATCCAGCCTGACCTCGCCGTCTTCGATGCGGCCGATCACCGGGATCGGCAACTCGCGCAGCGCGCGTGCAACCCGCTCTGGGAAGGCACCGGCTCGTTTGGCTCCGGTGGGTGAGGCAATCGACAGACCGGCACTGTCCAGGCGGTCCACCGGCAGGGAACCACTGCCGATCTGGCTGCGGCATTCGACCACCCGCACCACCGCACGGTCGGCGAAGGCCGCTTGAACGGAGGGCAGGAGCCGCTGGGCCTGCGCCTTGAGCTCAGCCTGTGAGCGGGTGAGCAGGCGCAGCGCCGGAAGGCGCTGGGCCAGGCGGTCGGGGTCGCGGTACAGGCGCAGTGTGGCCTCCAGCGCCGCGATGGTCATCTTGTCCAAGCGCAAGGAGCGCTTGAGTGGGCACTTCTTGATGCGCGCGATCAGGTCCTTGCGGCCCACGATCAGGCCCGCCTGCGGGCCGCCCAGCAGCTTGTCTCCGCTGAAGGTGACCACATCCACGCCGTTGGCAATGGACTGGGCCGGTGTGGGCTCATGCGGTAGCCCCCACTGGCTCAAGTCCACCAGGGTACCGGCCCCCAGGTCTTCGGAAAACGGAACGCCATGCCGGTGGCACAAGGCCGCCAGTTCAGGCGGCGGCACGGCGGCGGTGAAGCCCTGCACCTGATAGTTGCTGGTGTGCACCTTCATCACCAGGCCGGTCTTGGGGCCGAAGGCTTCTTCGAAGTCGCGCAGGTGGGTGCGGTTGGTGGTGCCCACCTCGACCAGCTTGCAGCCCGCGCGGCGCATGATGTCGGGAATGCGGAAGGCGCCGCCGATCTCCACGAGTTCGCCGCGCGACACCGGCACTTCCTTCTTTTCAGCCAGCGCACTGAGCACCAACATCACCGCGGCGGCGTTGTTGTTGACCGCGGTGGCGGCTTCGGCGCCAGTGAATTCGCGCAGCAGACCCTCGATGTGGTCGTCGCGGTCACCCCGTGCGCCTCGGCCCAGGTCGAACTCCAGGTTGCTGAAGCCCTGCATCACCGACATCACCGCTTCGATGGCCTCGGGCGCCATGACCGCGCGGCCCAGGTTGGTGTGCAGTACCGTGCCGGTGAGGTTGAACACCGGGCGCAGCGCGGCTTGGGCCTGCGCCCGGAGCGAGCGGTCCACGGTCAAGTCGAAGGCTTCAGGATCAAACGGGGAGCGGCTTTCGCGCCAAGCGTCCAGTGCGGCGCGTGCGGCCTGCAATGCGGGCTGGCGGCCGTGGGTGGCTTGCAGAGCCCGAAGCGCGGGGCGTTCCAGTAACCGGTCCATGGCCGGGGGGCGCTGGGCGGGCACGGGCGCTGAAGGGGCCGTCTGATGGCCGGACGCAGGTGGGTTTTTCATGCTCGCATTCAAGTTGGCGGAGGTGGGTGGGAGTCGAACCCACCTGGGACCGCTGAGCGGCCCC
>RFTU01000108.1 GCA_009923315.1 Betaproteobacteria bacterium | reverse complement strand
TCGGCCTGCGCGCGCTGGTGGTCGACCTCGACCCTCAAGGCAATGCCAGCATGGGCTCCGGCGTGGACAAACGCACGCTCGAACTCAGCGTCTATGACGTGCTGCTGGAGCAGGCGGGTATCGCCGAGGCCCGCCGTCGCAGTGAACTGGGCGGCTATGACGTGTTGCCGGCCAACCGTGAATTGGCCGGCGCGGAAGTGGAGCTCGTGGGCCTGGAGCATCGCAACACCCGGCTGCGCCAGGCCCTGGCCGCCGTGGCCGATGACTATGACTTCGTGCTCATCGACTGCCCACCCTCGTTGAGTCTGCTGACCCTCAACGGTTTATGCAGTGCCCACGGCGTCATCGTGCCCATGCAGTGTGAATACTTTGCACTCGAAGGCCTGACCGATCTGGTCAACACCATCAAGCAGGTGCACGCCAACCTGAACCGCGATCTGCAGATCATCGGTTTGCTGCGGGTGATGTTCGACCCGCGCATCACGTTGCAGCAGCAGGTGAGCGACCAGCTCAAGTCGCACTTCAAGGACAAGGTGTTCGACACCGTCATCCCGCGCAATGTGCGACTGGCTGAGGCCCCCAGCTACGGCCAGGCCGGCGTGGTGTTCGACCCCTCGTCCCGCGGAGCGCAGGCCTACATCGCCTTCGCGCAGGAAATGGTTCAGCGCATCGGCAAGATGCGCTGAAGCGCCCCTGCAGGCGCTACAGCCCCAAGGCCTCCTGGCATCCCAGGTGCACATTCATGCTTTGCACCGCCGCGCCGCTGGCCCCCTTGCCCAGGTTGTCCAGCCGCGCCATCAGCACGGCCTGACCTTCATGGGCGAACACGAACAGGTCCACCCGGTTGGTGTCGTTGCAGGCCTGCACATCGAAGAAGCCGCCGGTCAGCGTGTCGGGGTCGGACAGCGGCATCACGCGAACAAAGTGCTCGGCCGCGTAGCGCTGTGCCAACGCTTCGTGCAGTACCGCGCCGCTGGTGCCCGGCCGCAGTGAGGCCAAGTGCAGCGGTACGCTCACACACAGACCCTTGTAGAAGGGGCCGACGATGGGCATGAACACCGGCGTCACGCGCAGGCCCGTATGCGCCATCATCTCGGGAAGATGCTTGTGTGCCAGCGACAGCGCGTAGGGGCGCGGCGCCTTCAGCTGCGGATCACCACCCGGCAAGGCCGCCGCCTCGTACTGCTCGATCATCTTCTTGCCGCCGCCTGAATAGCCGGTGATGGAGGTGGCGCTCACGGCCTGTTGCGGGCTGAGCAGACCGGCGTCCACCAGGGGCCGCAGCAGCAGGATGAAGGCCGAGGCATGGCAGCCGGGATTGGCGATGCGCTTGGACGCGCGAATCGCCTCGCGCTGGGTGGCGCACAACTCCGGCAAGCCGAACGCCCAGGAGGGATCGGTCCGAAAGGCGGTGCTGGCATCGATCAGGCAGGTCTTGGGGTTGGTCACCAAGGCCACCGCTTCACGCGAAGCTGCATCGGGCAGGCACAGAAAGGCCACATCGGCCGCATTCAACAGCCGCGCCCGCTCGGCCGGGTCCTTGCGCTGGTCGGCGCTGATGCGCAGCACCTCGATGTCCGGGCGCGCAGCCAGGTATTCGTGGATGCGCAGCCCGGTGGTGCCCTCCTGGCCATCGACGAAGACGGTGTGGCGTGGGCTCATCGTGAGTCGCTTCCTGTGTAAGGGTCCAAAAGACGGGCTCGACAGCCGTGCAAACCCTCAAGGATACGGCACCCCGGCGCAGATCCCGTGGCGGCACAATCGTGACGCATCCCCGCATAGCAGCCGTTTCCGCACACCATGGCAACCAAGAAGAAAGGCCTGGGCCTGGGCCTTGAGGCCCTGCTCGGCCCCGCTCGCAGCGCCGACGATGACGCGGCCATCGTCCAGAAGTCGCCACGCGCCTTGCCCCTGAGCCAATTGCGCCCGGGCCAATACCAGCCGCGCCGTGTCATGGACGAAGGCTCGCTCTACGAGTTGGCCGAAAGCATCCGCACACAGGGCGTGATGCAGCCCCTGCTGGTGCGGCCGGTCGGGCTGAGCGGTTACGAGATCATCGCCGGCGAGCGTCGCTTCAGGGCTTCGCAACTGGCCGGCCTGGACGAAGTGCCGGTGCTGGTGCGGGAAGTCGACGACCAGCAGGCCGCCATCATGGCCCTGGTCGAGAACATGCAGCGGGAAGACCTCAACCCGCTGGAAGAAGCCCAGGGTCTGCAGCGCCTGGTGCAGGAGTTCAAGTTCACCCATGAGCAGGCCGCACAGGCCGTGGGCCGCTCGCGCAGCGCGGCCACCAACCTGCTGCGGCTGCTGCAGCTGTCGCCCCAGGTGCAGCAGATGCTGATGGCCGGCGACCTGGACATGGGCCACGCCCGCGCCCTGTTGCCCCTGGAGGGTGCGAGGCAGATCCTGGTGGCCCAGGAGGTGGTCTCGAAGAAGTTGTCGGTGCGCGAAGCCGAGCGCCTGGCCGCGCGGGCCCTCAAGCTGGAAAAGCCCTCGGCGTCGCCCACGGCCAAACAGACCACCGCCCAGGGGCGCAACCGCGACATCGCGCGCATCGAAGAAGCGCTGTCCGACCACCTGGCCGCCCCGGTGGAAATCCGCATTCAGCGGCGCACCAAGCGCGGAGAGGCCGGTGAGGTGTCGATCGGCTTCGGTTCGTTGGACGAACTCAACGGCCTGTTGCAGCGCCTGGGCCTGCCCGACGCCTGAGGCTGCGCCGCCACAGCGCACGCAACCCGAGCGCCAGGCCTGGGCCGCGCCGCACGACCTCGGCAGCCGCGCGCCGGACATTCCAGTTTCGGGCCCCTTCCCCCCGAAGGGGGGGGCGTGGTACGGTAACGAGATGTACGGCACCCAGGGCTGACCGTGATCCATTCACCCCCGTTGGACGGGCCCCATTCCGATGCACCCCCGTCCCCCGGGGTGGCGAGCGGGCCTACCCCTGCCGCGTCTGGCCGGCTGCAGCCCCAGGCGACCTCGTCTGCGCGTTCCGCAGCGGCACCCGGGTCGGGCGGCCGGGCGGCCACAGCCTTGCCGGCAACCCTGGCTTTGGCCGCCTGCGGCGGAGGCGGCTCCGGGGGCACCACCAGCACACCATTGGCCTTCAGCCCCGCGGTCTCCGAGACCATCACCCGTGAGCGCGCCGCGCGTTTTCTGATCCAGGCGGCCTTCGCCGCCACGGATGCGCAAATCGCCCGGGTGCAGACCCTGGGCTATTCGGCCTGGCTCGATGAGCAGTTCGCCATGCCGCGCAGCCTGTCGCATTGGGACTGGATGGACAGCAAGGGCTACCACGTGGTGGCCAACGTTGACAACTTCAACGGATTGGAGAACACGCTGTGGCGAAAGCTCATCTCCTCGCCTGATGCGCTTCGTCAGCGCATGACCTTGGCGCTGTCGGAAATCTTCGTGGTGTCACTGCTGGGGCTGCCGGTGAGTTGGCGCGGTTTCCTGGCCGCTGGTTATGTGGACCTGCTGGAGGCCCAGGCCTTCGGCAACTACCGTCAACTGCTGCAGGACGTCACCCTGTCCCCCGCCATGGGCGTGTACCTGAACATGCGCGGCAACCAGAAGGCCAACGCGGCCACCGGGCGGCTCCCCGACGAAAACTATGCCCGGGAGGTGATGCAGCTGTTCTCGATCGGCCTGGTGGAGCTGGAAACCGACGGCACCCTCAAGGGAGGCCGGGCCCAGGAGACCTACAACGCCCAGACCATTGCCCAATTGGCACGTGTGTTCACCGGATGGGACCTGGACGGGCTGAACCGCACCGAAGCCGGCTACACGCGGCGACCCATGGTCAACCTGCCGGTGCGCTACGACACGGATGCCAAGACGGTGTTGGGCACCTCGATTGCGGCCGGTGTCCCAGCGGCCCAGGCGCTGCAGATGACCCTGGACACCCTGGCACACCACCCGAATGTGGCGCCCTTCATTTCGCGCCAATTGATCCAGCGCCTGGTCAGCAGCGCGCCCTCGCCCGCTTATGTCGGGCGAGTGGCGGCGGTCTTCAATGACAACGGCCAGGGGCAGCGGGGCGACTTCAAGGCCGTCATCAAGGCCATTCTGTTGGACGAGGAGGCGCGGCGCGATCCCAGCCCGGCCGACACCACGCGCGGCCGATTGCAGGAGCCGATGGTGCGCTTCATTCAGTGGGCGCGAACCTTCAGCTTGGGCTCGCCCACGGACTTGTGGAACATCGGGAGCCTGTCCGACCCGGTCACGCGCCTGGGCCAAAGCCCGATGCGTTCGCCCACGGTGTTCAACTTCTTCCGCCCCGGCTATGTGCCGCCCAATACGGAGCTGGGCAAGCGCGGCATCACCGCGCCCGAGTTTGACATCACCGATGAGTCGACCACGGTGGGGTGGGTGAACTTCGCCCAGACCTTCGTGGTGTCCGGGGTGGGCGAGACGCGGCCGAACTACGCCGCCGAGCTCGCCTTGGCCGCTGATGCGGCGGCCCTGGTGCAGCGTGTGGCCAAGCTGCTGGCGCCGGACAGCTTGTCCGTGGCCAGCCAGAACCTGATCACGCAGGCCGTGGGCGCCCTGCCCGCGGTGACCGAAGCCAACCGATTGAACCGTGTGTATGCCGCGGTGCTCTTGGTCTTGGCTGCCCCCGAATACCTGGTTCAAGCCTGAAAGCCCAGCCATGAGCGACTTCAACCGCAGCAGCCGTCGAGCCTTGCTGGGCCTGGCCGGAGCGGCTGCACCGTGGGCGTTGAATCTCGCGGCCATGAGCGAGGCCGCCGCGCAGTCCACATCGGTCACCGACTACAAGGCTTTGGTCTGCGTGTTCTTGTATGGCGGCAATGATCACTACAACACCCTGGTGCCCTACGACGACACCAGCCATGCGAACTACCAGCGCATCCGCACCGGCATTGCCCTGCAGCGCTCGGCGGTGGCGGCCAACGCCTTACCCATCGGCAACGGCGAAGGTACCGCCGCCCACGTCAATGGCCTGGCCCCCGGCCGCCAACTCGCGCTGGCCCCTGAACTCAGCGGCCTGCTGCCCTTGTTCAACAAGGGTGAGCTGGGCCTCATCCTGAACATCGGGACGCTCATCCAGCCGACTACCAAGGCGCAGTACACGGCCGCCAATGTGCCCCTGCCACCCAAGTTGTTCTCCCATAACGATCAGCAGTCGGTGTGGCAGAGTTCAAATCCCGAAGGGGCTATTTCCGGCTGGGGTGGCCGCATGGGAGACCTGTTCCTGTCGGGCAACGGCAAAACCACCTTCACCTGTGTCAACGCCAGCGGGAACGCCGTCTACATGAGCGGGCGCGAGGCGGTGCAGTATCAGGTCAGCACCAGCGGTGCGGTGGCCATGCGCGGACTGGCTGCGCCCCTGTTCGGTTCGCAGGCCTGCAGCAATGCGCTGCGACAACTGGTGACGGCGCCGCAGACGCATCTCATGCGGGCCGAATATGCCCGCGTGACGGGGCGCTCCATTGATGCGCAGGCCACACTCTCGGCGGCTTTGGCGGCCACGCGTCCGCTGCAGACCCTATTCCCGGCGGGCACCCTGTCACAGCAACTGCAGATGGTGGCCCGGATGATTGCCGCGCGCGACCAGTTGTCCGTGAAGCGCCAGGTGTTCTTTGTCTCCCTGGGAGGCTTCGACCTGCACGACTTCCTGCTCCTCCAGCATCCCGGCCTGATGTCGCAACTGGGCGAATCGCTCAAGTCCTTCCACGCCGCCATGGGTGAGCTGGGCGTGGCCGACCGCGTGACCACCTTCACCGCCAGCGATTTCGGCCGTACGCTCACGTCCAATGGCGACGGCAGCGACCATGGCTGGGGCAGCCACCATTTCATCCTGGGTGGCGCGGTTCAGGGGGGGCGTTTCTACGGTCGACTGCCTGAGGTGGCGGTCAACGGTCCGGATGACGTCGGCCAAGGCCGCCTGCTGCCCACCACCGCCGTCGACCAGTTGGCCGCCACGCTGGCTTCCTGGATGGGCGTGAACACCAGCGACCTGCCG
>RFTU01000107.1 GCA_009923315.1 Betaproteobacteria bacterium | reverse complement strand
AGTGATGCGGGCGCAACGGCGCTGGCGGCGGCGGCTTCGGGCTCGGCGGCTTCCGCTGGCGGGCGAGCCGTGGTGACGGCCGGCCGCGGCCAAAGCTTGGACACGCTGATCAAGCAACACCTGGCGACCTCGCCCTTGCGGCCGGAGGTCCTGCGCGAACTGATCCGCCAGCTCAATCCCCAGGCCTTTGCGCCGGGCAACCAACACCGGCTGCTGGCCGGTGCCCGACTGCAATTGCCCACGGCGCATGACCAAGCCCAACATGCCTTCGGCAAGGTCATCATCGCCTCGATGGCGGCGGCCCATGCCGAGGCCGACGACCCGCGCGGCAGTGCGGCTGCAGGTTCAGTCGCCGCAGGCGCCCGAAAGGGCTGGGTTCGCTACCCGTGATCCAGTCGCTGGACCCGGTGGGGCCGGGGCAGCGGCTGGAGCCCATCTACTTGGAAGGGCGTGGCCCCCTGATCGACGCCGAACAGGCGCGCGTCTTGGGGCTGCGCAATGGCCAAGTCGTGCAGGCGGTCATCGACAACGCGGGCTCCGCGTTTTCGGTGCTGTGGCCGGCAGGCCAGCGCGGGGGACTGCCCACGGCGTTGGAGGCCTTTCCCCTGCCTTCGCAGTGGCGCTGGGCGGCCGGCAGCATGCAGGAACTCGTGGCCTTGCTCATGCCCGGCGGCTTCATTCAACTGCGGCCGGTCAAGACGGGGCCGCCCGCGCCCCCAACCGCATCGGCAGGCCGGCCTGGGCCATCGGCGTCCGGCGCTGCTCCAGCGCCCGCCGCACCCGCAGCAGCATCAGGGGGCGTCTCGGGCGCCACCATCGCCGGCGGCGCAGCGGGCTTGGCCTCGGTTCCGGCCTCAACGGGGCTTCAGGCGGGTCAAGCCCCTGGCGCGTACACGCTCGGACAGGCCTTTGCTCTGGCGCAGGGCCTCCTGCCCGGCGCGGCGGCGGCCGGCCCGGGCGGTGCGGTGGGCCTGCCCACCGGCGCCTCGGCTGAGCTGGCCCGGCTGATGCAACAGGCGCCGGCGTGGGCGGCCTTGCTGAATTGGCTCAGAGCCCTGACGCAACCGGAATCGGAGGACGGGCCGCCGGCTCCCACCGACCCCTTGCCCACGCCCACGGTCCGCCTGATGGACCTCTTGGGTGGGGCCCTGCCGCGCATGGGCAACCTCACCCCAACGGCCCTGCAGCAGGCCATGGCGCGCAGCGGCATGGGCACCGAGGCGGCGCTGCTGGCCGGTGCCGTGGGCTTGGACCAGGACCTGAAGGTGGCCTTGCGACGCCTGCAGCGCAGCCTTCCCTCCGGTCTGGGCGGCGTGGAAGCGCATCTGGCCCGCTCGGTAGACACGCTGGAGCGGTCACAGCTGGATGCACTGACCGCACAGATGCAGGGTCAGGTGCTGCTGTCGATGGTGATTCCCTTTGGCGACGCCGGGCCGGTGGCCCTGCGCCTGTTTCGTGAACGGGCGCGTCGCGACGAAGAGCCGCCACCGTTTGTGGTCGATGTGCACTCCGGCCACAGTGGCTTGGGGCCCTTGTGGCTGCGCACTCAGGTGGCCCATGACCGGCGCGTGGCGATGACGATGTGGGCTTTGAGGCCCGAGGTGGCCCAGCAGGCCCGTGAGCAGTCCCGTGCGCTGCGCTTGAACCTCAGCCAGAGCGGCCTGGTGTTGGCATCATTGGACATCGTGACCGGCGCCCCCGAGGTTGACGAGGTGGCGTTTGCCGACCCGGGACGCAGCGCATGAGCCCCCAACAACCGCCCCGCCCGCCGCTGTGGCAGTCCTCTGAGGCGCATCAGCCCAGCGGCCGGGCCCAGGCGCGCAGTGGCTCGCGCCTTCAGGCGGTGGCCCTGGAGTACGGGCTTCATCCCGCGCCCGTGGTGGTCGCCCGCGGCGAGGGTGAGCTGGCCCGCGAGATCATGCGCAGGGCGCAGGAGCAGGGCATCTGGATTGCGCAGGACGCCCAGCTCGTGGCGCTGCTGTCGCGGGTGGAACTGGAGCAGGAAATCCCGCCGGAGCTCTACACCGCGGTGGCGGTGATCTTGTCCTGGGTGTATTGGCTGCGGGGCATGCAGCCCGGGGACGAACAACGCGGCGCGGAGGGCGCCTAGACGTCCTGATAGGCGTTTTGCGGCGTGCGCCGGCCGGCCGCACCCCAGGACAAGCGCCCCTTGCGGTCGTAGGTTTCGTCGATCAGGCCTTCGGCCGACACCTGCAGTGCGGTCAGGGCACCGCGCACCGCATCCAACTTGCGCGAGACCAGAATCTCGTTGCGTTGATGCAGCAGCCGACATTCGCGCGCCTTCTGCGCAAACGGTTTCCAGGCATCGGGCAAAGGGTCGTCCGAGACCGCCTGTCCAGGCGCAACTTGCGCCAGCTGCTCCAGCAGCAAGGACTTGCGGTTTTGAAGTTCGTCCAGGTTGTCCACCTGCCCGGTCTTGAGGAGTTCGAACTCAGACTCCAACAGGCTGTGCAACTGCCCCACCATGGCTTCGGCCGCGGGGATGTTGGACGGGGACAGTTCAGCGGTGTTCATCGAAAGCAAGCGTTAGCCCGTTGGGGCTGGCCTCAGTCGTCGATCATCCGCTCCAACGCCACGAAGCTCTCGGCGATCTTGCGGGAATCCAGCGGATAGTTGCCCTCGCGCAGGGCCGCCTTGATCGCGTCCACCTTGGCGCGGTCGAATCCGGGGTCGGCCATGCTGCGCCGTGCGGTTTCGCTGAGTTGGAGCTGTTCGCCCTGCGCCAGGCGGGGGGCGTTGTCCAGGGCTTGAGAGACCGGTGCACCGGCCTCGGACGCGCCCTTGCTGGCCTCCTGGCGGGCCGCCGAGCGGCTGCCATTGAGGCTTTGGGAGCCCAGCGGACGGGTGTAGGTGTTGATCGGATCGGTCATGATGTGCTCACTTTCCTGGCCTTTCGGCCGCTATCCGGAACCGTTGAAATAACGCTTTCCGGACTTTCTCCCTGGCAGGATCGGCTTGAGTTTCCCAAACTTGAGCCCGGCTGAATGACTATTTTCATGCGCCCTTGGCCGCGTTCATCCCGGTGACCACACCGCTGACGGTGCGACCCGACTCCGTGTTGCGCAGCATCACCCGATCACCCAGGCGCCCATCCTGAAGGGCTTCGAGCCGAACGGTGATGGTGAAGCCGGTGCCTTGGCCCACCGTCATCGTCACCCACTGCCCCTGGCGCACCAAAACGGCCGGGCGAATATCGGTCTGGCGCAGGGGCACGCCCGCGGGCAGGTCGCGCACGGCTTCCATCTGGTCCAGGAACTGCGCCTCGCTGATGAGAAGGGAATCGGCCTCGCGCGCCGGCACTTGAGTGGGCTCCACCGAGGCGGCCGAGAGCAGGCTGCCCCGGCTGACGGCGCGGGTGAGCATCACCGCACGCCGCGGCTCGGCAGGCGGTCGTGAGGCGGGCTGGACCATGCTGGAGGGCGGCTCAGACCGGGACGCCCCGGGGGCTTGCGGGGCCGCCGCCGTGGTGGGCACTTCTTCAGGCCACTGCGCCCTCATGAACACCTGCCACTGCGGCGTGTCACAGCGGGCCCGCACCGTGTTGGCGTTGCTGAAGGGGGTGTCAAAGCGCACGCCGGAAGGGCACTGAGGCATCTGCCAGCGGGGGTCGGGGGCCTGCACCGTGATGCGGTCGGCCGGCACTTTCAATTGAGCGGACAGCCACCGGGCCGCTTGGTCGGTCAGCGTGGGCGACGCGGCCGCCGGGGTGGCGATCAGACCGCCCACGGCTGCGGCCATCAGGCAGGCCGTGGCGAGCACGCGTGGCCACACCCGGCCAACAGCCGGGGAGCCAGGGGAGTGGGTGGGGCACGGGTCTTGCATTTTGGGTTTCCAGGACTGTTGGGATTCCGACAGATCGAGGGGTTCGAAGCCAATTAAGCAAGAAGAAGGCCACCATGGACACCAAGGACCTTGCACCGGAGCGAACAGCCCGGCCGGGCGCCTCCGGCGGGCCGGCCTTGTTGCGCTCGCCTGGCGGCGCGACCGCCTCGGTGGTGCGCCTGCCCAGCGGCGGCGTCTTCAGCCGGCAACTGTCTGAGCTTCGCCAGGGTGAGCCGCAGCGAGGGTCGCCGGGCAGCACCACGCGGCCCCTTGCGCTGGAGGTGACGGTGCAGCGTGGCAACACGCTGACTTCGCTGGTGCGCGCCCGCTGGGCGTCACTGGGTGGGGCGCCCGACGCCTTGAGTTCACCGGATGCCCACCGCTGGGCCTTGCAGGTCGCCCGCGAGAACGGGCTTGCCGACCCCGACCGTATCCGGGTGGGGCAGAGCCTGGTCATCGGGCAGCCGGCGGTCAGCCCCGCATCGGGCGTGGCAGCCGCGGTCAAACCCCCAGTGACGGTGGCGCCTATCGTGCGGGTGGATGCGGTCAGCGATGCGCGCCGTCTTCAGAACCCGGTGCTGGTTCAAACACTGGACCGGGCCGTGGACCTGGGCTACATCCCCACCAGCGACCGAAGCTCGGTGGGCGAACGCATTGAAGCGTTGGCCGGCAAGCACGGCTTCATGCCCGACGACTTCGCCAAAGCCGTGCTGATGGAAAGCGACGGCTTGAACCCCAAGGCCTCCAACGGTCGATGTCACGGGATCATCCAGTTCTGCAGCGGACCCGACCGTGGTGCTGCCAGTGCGGGCTATGGCCAGCGGCCCCAGGACATCCTGAACCTGAGCGTGCTGCAGCAGCTTGATCTGGTGGACCGCTACTTCGATGACACCAAGCTGCGTGAATTTCGCGGCCGGGATGGCCGCGTTCGCTTGGACGACCTGTACCTGACCATCCTCACGCCGGCTGCGCGCCAGGAACGCAGCCTGACCGCGCCGCTGCCCATTGCGGGGCCGCAGGCCTTGGACCTTCATGTCAAGCGTGAGCGTCAGGCACCCATCACGCGCTCGTCGATCTTGGCGGGGTTGAATGTGAACGCCAAAGCCAGGCTGGGGCAGTTCATGGTGGCCGAGATGACGGCTCGCTGATCGCTTGTTTTGAACAGCCTGCGCTGTCCAACCGCCGGCGCACACCGCGATTCTGAGACTCACCGCACAGCGGCAAGCCTTTGCCACCTGGCAAAAGTTTGCAGCACATCACTTCGATGAGTTGAAGGATCGACACGAGAAGCGCCCGCTGGAGGGGGGTTGACCCTGATTCGCCCCTGCGTTGGTGACGCCCGACCGACGGACATGGTTGGCACGAAGTATGCGTAACCGAGTCGGGAAAAGCCTATTTGCAAGCCACCACCCACAGCACACCGCACGGCATCAAACCGCTTGCTCCGTCAGGACCGACCAGCATGAACTTCATCGACAAGGACTTCGCTCTGCACGAACGCGCGCTGCGCCTTCGCGGGCAGCGCATGGAAGTGCTGTCGGCCAACATTGCCAATGCCGACACGCCGAACTTCAAGGCGCGTGACATCGACTTTCGGCAGGTGATGAAGACGGTTCGCACCGATGCCTTGACCACCACCAAGCCGCAGCACTTTGAAATCGACGGGGGGCTGACACCCGACCGGGCGGCTCTCAAGTACCGCATTCCCTTCAACACCTCGTTCGACGGCAACACGGTGGAACTGAGCATGGAGCAAGCGAAGTTCGGCAAGGCCTCGGGCGACTTTCAGGCCACGCTGAGCTTTCTGGAAAACCGCGTGTCCGGCATCCGCAAGGCCCTCAAGGGCGAGTGATCAAAGGTCTTCATCATGATGGACAACATCTTCGGCATTGCGGGCACCGCGCTCAACGCGCAGCTCACCCGCATGAACGCCACCGCCTCGAACCTGGCCAACGCTTCGACGGTGGCCACCACCAGTGAAGAGGCCTTTCGCGCCAAGCGCCCGCTGTTCAAGACCATCGTCGAGGACATGTTGAACAAGGCCGACACCCACAACGGTCAGGACATCAAGGGCGGCGTGAAGATCGACAAGCTGGTGGACGACCCTGCGCCCGTGCGCCGTCAGTTCGACCCCCACAACCCGGTGGCCGACAAGGATGGCTACATCTACCAATCCAACGTCAATGAAGTCAGCGAGATGGTGGAAATGATGGCCGCTGCGCGTTCCTACCAGAACAACGTGGAGACGGTGAACACCGCCAAGCACCTGATGATGCGCACGCTGGATGTGATGC